>NZ_WLYK01000016.1 GCF_009707545.1 Nakamurella alba
CCTGTTCGCGGTGGTGATGGAGGCCTATCTGCACGGCACCTCGACCCGCAAGGTCGACGACCTGGTCAAGGCGCTCGGCGCCGATTCCGGGATCTCCAAGTCGGAGGTGTCGCGGATCTGCGCGGACCTGGACGTGGAGGTCGCCGCGTTCCGCGACCGGTCGTTGGCCGACCAGCAGTTCCGGTACGTGTTCTTGGATGCCACTTACTGCAAGGCCCGGGTGGACCATCGGGTCGTGTCCCAAGCCGTCGTGGTGGCCACCGGGGTGGCCGCGGACGGGCGCCGTGAGGTGCTGGGCTTCGACGTCGGGGATTCGGAGGACGGGGCGTTCTGGACGGCGTTCCTGCGCACTCTCAAGACCCGTGGGCTGACCGGGGTGCAGCTGGTCATCTCCGACGCCCACGCCGGGCTGCAGGCCGCGATCGGGGCGGTGTTCCTGGGTGCGGGGTGGCAGCGATGCCGGGTGCACTTCCTGCGGAACGTGTTGGCGAACGTGCCCAAGGGGCACGCGGAGATGGTGGCAGCGGCGATCCGCACGATCTTCGCCCAGCCCGACCCGGCGCATCGGTCCGAACCCCATCAGTGACCTGCTGACCCGGATCATCGCGTTCCTGCCCGCGCTGGTGATCGCGATCATCATCGTCATCGTGGCTGCCGCAATTGCCGCAGGCGCGAAGACCTTGATTCAGGGCACCCTAAGCGGTCTGTCGTACGGCAAGACGCTGGCCAGCCTGGCAAGCCTTTTCATCATCTTCCTTGGTGTGGTCGCCGCGCTGAACCAGATCGGGGTTGCTACCACGGTCACCACCCCGATCCTGATCACCATCTTGGCCATCATCGCAGGTGTGGTGATCGTCGGGGCCGGTGGTGGCTTGATCAAGCCCATGCAGGAGCGGTGGGAGAAGATCCTGATGAAGGTTGAGGAAGAGGTGCCCACCATCAAGCAACAGGCCCAGGCCGCCCCCAGTGCTAAAGAGATCGCGGCGCAGAAGGCCGCGGAAGTCAAGCAGGCCTACGAGCAGGCCGACCGCAAGCCCGGGGCAAGTCCCACCCGATAGCGCGCGGCTCGGTCGTCATCTTCGCGAACTCCGTAAATGGGCCCGCAGCTCACAGGCTTGTTGCCGCACGCTCTCGGGTATCGCACCTACCGGCATCACGCAAACACACCGCGTGAGCGGTGTATCTGCCGGAGCCTCAAGGCTCCGGCCCGTTCGAGAAGGGAAACCGCATGATCAAGCAGGACCAGGCACAGCAGCTCATCGACGGCGGCACCGTTGTCGGGAGCGATGGTGAGAACATCGGCAGGATCGGCCAGGTCTACCTGGACAACGAGACCGGTGATGTCAGTTGGGTGACGGTGAAGACGGGCTGGTTCGGTGCGAGCGAGTCCTTCGTCCCCACCGACTCGGCGACCGTTTCCGGCGACACCGTGACCGTGCCTTACGACAAGGCGACGATCAAGGACGCACCGCACTCCGACGGTGCCGGTGATGCGCTGACCCCGCAGCAGGAAGCTGACCTGTACAGCTATTACGGCCTCAGCGGCGGTGGATACACCGGTACCGCGACCGCGGGCACGGGCACGGGCACGGGCACGGCTGCCACCACGGAAGCTCCGACCGCGCCGGGCGGCACCGACGACTACCTGACCCGCTCGGAGGAGCAGCTCCGCGTAGGTACGACGCAGCGGGAAGCCGGCAAGGCCCGGCTGCGCAAGTACGTGGTCACCGAGCAGCAGAGCGTGACCGTCCCAGTCAGCCACGAAGAAGTGCGCGTGGTCCGCGAACCGCTGAGCGCCGGAGACGAATTGGGCACCATCGGTGAGGACGCCGTCGAGGTCACGCTGCACGAGGATCAGGTAGTTGTCAATAAGGACGTCGTTGGTGTGGAAAGGGTCCGCCTGGACACCGAGACCGTCACCGAACAGCAGGAAGTCAGCGAGACGGTCCGTAAGGAACAGATCGAAGTGGGCGACCTCGCCGTCGAGCCCACCACCGGTGACACCAGCCAGGACGAGCCGCGCCGCTAGGCCGGCCGGCACCATCGGAGGCGCGCTACTAGAGTGCGCGCGGTGCGGACGGTCCACCCAGAAGACCGGCTACGAAGGGCCGTCCGCACCCAAGCTCGACAGACTAGCTCCGCACCGTCGTTTCATGACTGAACCCGCTTCGTGGGCTCGGTTTCCCGCGTACCCAGGAGACCTCTTGTGAGTGACCCCGAACGCCACCGTGGCGGTGACGACCCGCTCGAACTAGACCACCAGGCCGGTCACGTCGCGGCCGCCGGACATCAAGGCGATGATGAGCCCACCATCCACCAGCCCGCCGGGGACCGGTCGGCAGACGCCGTCCCGGACCCCCCGGCAGGTCAGCCGGCCGCCGGAAGATGGGCAACCGTTGCAGCATCCGCGGGCACGGACTCCGAGCAGCCAGCGGCCCGCCCCTTCCGGCACATAGCCTCCGAACTGGGCGTCGACCGGGAATCGGTAATCAACCGCGAGAAGGACCGCTTCGGCGGCATCAAGATCGGCAGCGCCTTTTTCGGGTGGGTGGCCGCCGCCGGCATTGCCGTTCTGCTCACCGCGCTGCTGACCGCCGCCGGCGTAGTGCTGAGCCTATCCAGCGACACCACCACTGCCGACATCAATAACCAGGCGGCCACCGGCACCGGCACGGCGAAGACGATTGGTTTGATCGGCGCCCTCCTGCTGCTGCTAGTCCTCTTCGCCGCCTATTACTGCGGCGGATACGTCGCCGGCCGGATGGCCCGGTTCGATGGCATCAAGCAGGGCCTTGCCGTGTGGCTCTGGGGCATAGGCTTCGCCGCGATCATTGCCGTGCTGGTGCTGATCTTCGGCGACAAGTTCAACATCCTGTCGAATTTGAATCTGCCGGGCTTCCCCGTGAACGAGGGCAGCATGACCGCCACCAGCATCATCGCCATCACAGCAGTCGTCGTGATCACCCTGGGTGCTGCACTTCTCGGCGGAGTGGCCGGTATGCGCTTCCACCGCAAGGTCGACCGGGCCGGCCTCGGCGCCTAACCCACTGCACAGCCTGACCGACCCGCAGGTCACTGACACTCAACCGCAGGATGCCGGCCAGGACCCCGACGGAAACGAGCAACGGCATGATGACTCCGCCACTGAACACCAGTACCGATCCGGTTCCCGGCGAGATGCCGCCCAACAGCGGACGTGCTCTAGTGCGCTCAGAGGAATGCCTGCAGGTGCGCACCGTACGGACCCCGTTCCGCCGGGTGCGGCTGGAAAAGTACCGCGTCACGGAGACTCGCACCATGATTGTGGAAGTCGTCAGGGACGAGATCCGGATGGTTGAACTTCCGTTGCACGATTCGGACGCACCGACCCCCGGCACCGCGGACGCTACAGGCCCCACCCAGGTGCAGGACGCGGCGTGGCTGGTGCTCTACGAAGAACATGTGCAGGTGACTAAGCATTTCGTTCCGGTAGCCCGTGCCCGGCTGGAAAGCTTTCTGGTCACCGAAAACCGCGAAGTGACCGCTGAAGTCCGCTCCGAGCGCGTCGAGCTGGAACCCCTCCCGCTTCGCCGAACTCTCCCCGATAGCCGCGTCAACTTGGACCGGTTCCACGAAGAACGGCGATGAAACTGGGAGGGACTCCATTCTGCAGATGCGACACGGCGACGGGCTGCACAATCAGGCCGACCAGGCTCGCCAGAAGCCTCCTGAACAGGCCGACACCCGCAAGGACGCGGACCTGCTGAGCAGTTCGAGTCCAACGCCGGCGGACCTAATCGTCGAATGCACCAGCAGCGGCAGCGCGGGTCATTAAAACAGTATCAGCGGCATGTTGGGCACGCTTCTATAGGGCAGAATTTCACCGACTAACCGGCGGGAGGATCCTTTTCCCATCGACGACCTTTCTAGGCCCGTGCAGAGGGGCCTGACATCCGCCTCTAGCCGCAATAGCGCTTGGTGCGGACGTCGGAACTTCACCGCAGGGCGAATGGGCCATGGCTGGGGCCACATGGCGAATGGCGTGGGTGACCTGTGCGAGTTGGACGGTTGTGGTTGGACCTACCCGTGGCTTTTGTCTCCTCGCACCCCGTCTTCCCGGCGCCCACGGCAACCCGAGCCAGGGAGAGCGCGAGCTTTCGAATTGGCTGCGGACCCGGCGGAGTCGCTTCATGATGGAAACATTGCACCCGCCCGCGCGGAAGAGCTCTATCGCCGGGCGCCAGGCTGGGCTTCCCCGGCTGAGTTCTTGGCCTGCGAGTGACCGGAGGAAGTTGTGTGAACACGGACGCTGAGTCGGCTCTACCCGGCGTGAAGGGCTTCCAAGTGGCCGATGACCGGTGGCGACGCCGACTTGATGAAGCTGAGGCGTTCGTGCTGCAGCACGGCCGGTTCCCCCGGACCACCCAACTCGCGCCGCCACAGGAGCGGCACCTCGGCCAGTGGATCTACACACAGCGCCGCGAGCTCCGCGGGCTGAGCCTGACCGAACAAAGACAGCGGAATCTGGACCGACAGCTCCGGGATGGCGGGGCGAGGGGAACTGACAGAAGCGGACCGGTCGGCCAGTCGGGGCGACACCACACAGACGCGGGCTATCGAAGTGCCGTAGGTGAAGATATATTTGGACGGTGTCCGCCGAGGAGCCCGCGACCAGTGCCGTACCAGCCGTGTGTGGTGGGTGCGCAACGCCGTTTGCTTCCTCGATCACGCTGTCGGGACCGGATGCAGTCACGGTGAGAAATCAGCCAGCCGGTACCTGCCCGGAGTGTGGTGGAATTGGGACGTCCTGCGGGTTCGCCCGTGGCCGCATCGCCGGGATGAGCGGCTCGAGCAGCTGACTTCTCCATTGCGGCAGTAGCGCGTCCAGCTGCTGTAGTCGGGTCGTTGGCAGCAGCTCTTTCCGGGCGTGCTGGCGTTGTACATACAACCACCGGATCAGCTGTCGTTCCGATGCGGATGCCTGCCTGTGCGCTGTTGGCAGGCGCCGGTTCGTCCGGGCGAAGGACACCAGTTCCGTCAGTCGGGCGTTCCAGCAGGCTTCGTCCCGCCGGAACGTCATATTTCGCATCCTAGAGATGATCTGCGCCACCACCAAGGCCGCCAACCGTCGGCGGGTTATCCACACCCGTTCCCGCTGTGCGGCGGTCCGGAACGTTGGTCCGTTCGAGCCCGTGCTCGACATATCTGGTGGTACCCGGGCACAGCGCGTATAGCGAGGAGATCATGTGAGTGAATCAAATCTGTGCCGTGCGCAAATTTCCTCACACTTTCGGGTATTTACCGCGCCGCAAGCGTTTGCCTCTGCGGACGAGGCCACGTTGGGAGAGTGGCTTGATGCCAGCGTTGACAGCTGACGGGCAGGCCGATGGCCAACTACCACTAGCGCCTCATAGACAGCCTCTACTTTGGTCATGGTCGACACTCGAGTGAACGGGCACATCCCCCACAAGCATTCCATCGGAAAGATTCGCCTCTTGTTGGGTATTGACCGATGCATGGGTAGGGGACGGCCATTCATGCACGACGATCAACGATGGTCGGCGCACCTCGCCGACGTCGCGCGGTTCTGCCAGGAACGCGGACACTTCCCCCGGTCCACATACTTGGCTGACCTCTCGGAGCGTCCCCTCGGGCAGTGGCTGGCCCACCAACGACGAGAACTCACAGCACACTCACTGCCCAGACCGCGGCTCGAGCAACTCGACAACTTACTGCCCGGCTGGGCAGCCACCATCCGGGGCGCGAAGGAGGCCATGCGCTGGCCCACTGACGGTCTCAGTTGAGCCCCAGGACGGCGGTGGGTCACTCCAGATGACCAGGATGGCGGCGGCAAGGGCTCTCTCGGAGAGTGGCCGGCGTGACGATGAACGCTGGAGGCAAACGATGTCCCTCTTTGCCGAGTTCGTCAACGTTACCGGATGCTGGCCCAGGCGATCCGTCGAAGCTGACCCCACGAAAACACAGCTAGGCAGCTGGCTGGGAACTAACGGCGAACCCGGCTGCCGGTCCCGTCGTGGCGGCAACAGATGCTCGACGGGCCATGCCGGGATGGCACACCGGGCGCACGGGCAGGCCACCCTCGGCCTAACCCGTTACGGCCGGCGTCAAACACCTTCGGCCCCTGAGCGGAGTGACCGACGAACACCACTGGCTGGCGAGATTCCAAGAAAGCTCGCGAATTTATCTCCGCCCATCGTGGGGATGCCCCGACGCACAGGCGATGCCCCGGCCGGCGAAGGCATGCTTGGAGACTGGATCGCTCACCAACGTCGCCTCGCAGGCCAAGACAGGCTCCCGGCGCACCGATGCGAACAGCTCGACGCGGTCCCGCCCGCATGGGCATTCCGCAGTCGGCGGCGTTAGCTGCAGGCCTGCCCCACGAATGACTAAGTAGTCATTCGGAATTCGCTGAAGGCTGGCGTATGTGCTGGTGGGGCGGCTACCCCCCCGGGCTCACCGCGGCAATGGAGGACGGCCGAGAATCCGCCCGCCGCGGCTAGTGGTCTGCACGCCGGGCCGAAGCGTCCGACGGTGTTCAAGGGTGACCTGGTCGCCCACGCCGCGGTGCGGGGCGACGCCATCGAGGTGGCGACCGGGCCCGCGCAGCACCCGGACATCCGGATCTCCGCAGGCGAGTACTTCCGCGCCTTCATCGCGGGCGAGCACACCCCGGCGGAGTACGCCGCGCTCGCCGGGGTCCTGATCGAAGGCGACCCCGCCTGCTCGAGGAGTTCGCGGCGCTGTTCCGCATCCCGTTGGAGCTTCCGCAGACCACCGGCTGATCCCGCCGGCCGATCTACGTGTGTTGGCTGATGTTGCTCGCGCCCGGCCGGCGAAAAGAAGGTGTCAACAGCCCGGGGACCAAACCCGGACGGACACCCACCAGGAGCACACCATGTCCCCCATCGAACTCATCGCCCTGCTCGCCCTCACCGGCTGGGCCATCTACAAGCAGACCGTCATCACCGAGGTCACCGCCTCCGGCCGCTTCAAGATGGCCATCATCTACGCCGCCGTCGGCCTCGCCGTCGGAGGCTTCGCCCTCCCCCACACCCCAGCAGCCACCGCACTTCTGCTCGGCGGCTTCGCCCTCTCCGCCGTCATCGGCCTCGCCCGCGGCCACTACACCAAGATCTGGATCACCGAAGACGGCAAGACGATGCGCAAGGGCGCCGCCCTCACCATCGCCCTGTTCCTCGCCCTCGTCGCCACTAAGTTCGCCCTCGGCACCCTCGCCTACTTCCTGCACATCAACGACGGCGCCGGCTTCGGCGAGAACCTCTTCATGATCGCCATCATGATCGCCGTCCAGGCCCAAATCGTCTGGAGCCGCGCCCAGACCCCCCGCACCGACGCCCAGCACCTCGCCCACAGCCTCTGAAAAACAGCTCCCAACGGCCCGATCCGCCACCCCGCGGACCGGGCCGTGATCGTCGGTACCATCGGCGCCGGACAGTCCCCGCACCGCCAGAATCATCATCGACGGAGGACACACACCAGCCAGGATTCAGCCGTGCTTAATACCAACCGAGGACGACATCTGGGCGGAGGCAACCGAATCCCGAAGCTGCTGCGCAGCAACAGGCTCGAAGAGGCTGACACTCGACCGCAAACACCGTTCGCAACACCTAGCCTTGGAGGTTAAGAGTCAGCTTCTCGAGGACCTTCGCAGCACCCACAGCCTTCACCTTGCGCCCGATGTAGACATCCATCGTTGTCGTAATCTTCGAATGGCCGAGCTGGTCCGCAATGACCCGACTCGGCAGGCCGGCGTCATCGATCAACGAGGCCACCGTTTTGCGGTAGACGTGTGTGTTCAGGGCCTCGTCGCCGTATCCGATCCGATCGTAGGCCTGTTGAAGTGCCCGACGGGTGTTCGAAGGGTCGCGAAGGCGGCCAAGCTCGGTTGGCATGACGATGTTGTTGCGGGCGAAAGACTTTCGCCGTTTCAGCATGTCGATGCACCACTCGGGGAGCTCTAGGATCCGCTGACCCGCCTTGGTCTTGGTCGACGGCTTGATGGTGAGGCCCGTCGACTTCAGTCGCAGGACGGTCCCATGGATTCTTACTGTGCCGGCCTCGAGATCTACGTCGTCCCACATGAGCGCACATGCTTCGCCAATCCGTACCCCCGTTGCACTCATGAACGCAATAAGGTCGAGGAGATCCCGCTTGACTGCGACCTCGTCATAGGTCAAGTACGCCCAGAGCTGCGTGAGCTCGGCTGCCGAGAGTGATCGTGGTGCCTTCTTGGGCTTGACCGAGATTGCTGCGACGTCACGGCAAGGGTTCGACGTCATGAGATCGAGACGGCAGGCCAACCGGCACATTCCCGACAGCACGCTCTTTGTGAGCTTGGCGAGTGATGAACCATGGTTGACGCGAACCGTGGCGAGGTGGCGGTCGACCACGCCGGTGGTCACCTCTCGGATGCGGAGCTTCCCTAGCGCCGGCAAGACCTGGAGATCGATGCGGTCCCGGTAGGAGCTCACCGTCGATGGGCTCAGGTCGGAAGCTTCCACCTGCTCGAACCAGAGGTTGGCCAGTTCGGCTATACGGCTCTCGCGCGTCAGACCGCCGCCGCCTCCTTGGAGCCCTCTGTCGCGGAGCGCGATCGCCAGGGCGCTACGTGCCGCACCCTCGGTTCGGCCGCTGCGCTCCACCTGACGGGTGCTGCCATCGAAGTCCCGGAAGAGCGCATGTGCCGTCCAACCGGAGCCGCTCCGGTAGGTTCTCGTCTGTCCAGCAGTCCCCAACGGAAGGGTCGGTCTACCCATGTTCGCTCCTGCGGCAGGTGGTCTCGTGCCCACAGTTTACCCACATAAAACGATCGCAGAAGCTGGAATCCGACCGAAGTGGATCGAAGCCATGTGGTAGTGTTTCTGCAGGTCAACGACCTGCACGAGGGCCTCTAGCTCAACTGGCAGAGCAGCGGACTTTTAATCCGCGGGTTCAGGGTTCGATCCCCTGGGGGCCCACCACCGACGGATGCCGGACCAGGCACCCGCAACCGCGCGCGACTCACGACCCGAGCATCAGATCGAGCGTGAAGTCGAAGCGCTCGTGCCCCTCCCCAGAGGTGAGTTCCCGCGCGTGCGCAACGGTGTTCGGGAACAGCCGCGGGGGCAGCATGGCCAGCCGGTCCATCGCCTGCCGCCGACGATCGACAGCGGGATCCGTTGCGCCGGAACCATTCTCCCGCACGGAGGACTCGAAGCAGTAGGCGGCGACGTAGAGCAGCACGGCATCGATCGCCCAGGCGGCATCCCGCGGCGACACCCCGCCGGCCAGCAGGATCGCCAGCAGCCCCTCGCTGATCCGCAGGGTGTCCGGGTTGTGCGGGGCTGCCGACAGCGCCGCCCGGGAGATCCCGGGGTAGCGCAGGTACCGGTCGCGCAGGTCGCGGCAGACCTGCGCCGCCTGCTCGCGCCAGCGGGCGGCATCCGGGGTCGGCACCGCGATGCCCGCGCACAGGTGCCCGATCAGCAGGTCGTCCAGGTCGGCCTTGTTCTGCACGTGGGCGTACAACGACGCCGGGCCTGTCTGCAGCACCGTCGCCACCCGGCGCATGGTGAGGGCGTCGAACCCCTCCCTTTCGACGATGACCAGCGCCGTACGGACGATGAGGTCCACAGACAGCGGCCCACGTCCCGTCGGCGCCTCAGCGACAGCACCACCCAGCGCCGCGACGCGGGCAGCCCAGCGCTCGTCATCCCCGCCGGGCCGGTCCTTGCGTGCCATGCATCCACCGTACCAGTTGACACGAACAGTGTTCGTGAGTAGAACGGTGTTCGTCGCTCACGAACACTGTTCGTCCACAAGTTCCGTCGAGAGGTCACGATGAGCGAGTCGACAACGCCACGCACGCTGCGATCGGCCTGGATCGCCCTGGCCGGGCTGTCCGCGGTCTTCCTGTTCGAGATGCTCGACAACTCGATCCTGAACGTCGCGTTGCCCACCATCGGCCGCGAGCTCGGTGCGTCGACCACGTCCCTGCAGTGGGTGACCGGCGCCTACTCCGTGGTCTTCGGCGGGCTCATGCTGGTCTTCGGCGCGGTCTCGGACCGGGTCGGGCGCCGCAGGATCATGCTGATCGGGCTTGTGCTGCTCGCGCTCTCGAGCCTGGCGACCGCCTTCGTCAGCACCGCCGAGCAGTTGATCGCCGTGCGGGTGGCGATGGGTGTGGCCGCAGCAATGACCACGCCGGGATCACTGGCCCTCACCTTCCGGCTCTTCGACGACGACGACCGACGGGTCCGCGCCACCACGCTCATCTCGACCGTCGGTCTGGTCGGGCTCGCACTGGGGCCGACGATCGGCGGCTTCGTGCTCGCCTTCGCCCCCTGGCAGGTCCTGCTGCTGATCAACGTGCCGGTCGCCGTCCTCGCCTTCGTCGGCATCCGGCTCGGCGTCGCCGCCGACGACCGTGCCGGCCTGCACCGCGATCCCGTCGACGTGCCCGGCGCCCTGCTCGGCACCGCCACCGTTGCCCTGGCACTGATCTCGCCGACCCTGTTCGTCGAGGAGGGCACAGGATCCTGGCTGCCCTGGGCGACCGCTGCGGTCGCGCTCGGCACTGGGTTCGGCTTCGTGTGGCGCGAGCGCACCGCCGCCCATCCGCTGCTGGCCCTGCCGTTGATCGCGCATCCGCTCGTCTCCAGCGGCCTGGCGTTCCGCGCAGCCGCCGGCCTGGCCACCGCCGGGCTCGGCTATCTGACAACGCTGCAGCTGCAACTCGACTGGGGCTGGACGCCCGTGCAATCGGCTCTCGGCATGCTGCCGCAGGTGGTGGTGCTGATCGCCGGCGGCGCGTTCGTCCCGTGGTTCGTCCGCCGCGTCGGGTTTCGGCGCGCCGCGTGGATCAGCGCGACCGCGGTCGTCTCCGGGCTGGCCGTGTTCGCCGCCCTGGGACACCTGGGCTACCCGCTGATTGCCCTCGCGCTGATCCTCACCGCGGCCGGGATGCGGGTGGTCGGCGTCGTCGCCGGCACCAATGTGCTGCGCGGGCTCCCGGAGAACCGCACCACCATCGGCGCCGCATTGATCGACACCGCGTCCGAGGTCACCTCCGGCGTCGGCATCGCCGTCACCGGAACGATTCTGGCCGGGATGTTCACCGGATCCATCGCCACGTCACACTGGTCCGCGGAGCAGACCGAGCAGTTCGGCGCAGCGACCACGGTCGCCGGGCTCACCCTCACACTGATCGGGGCAGGCCTGGTCGCCTTCGGGTTCGTCCGCGGCCGACACGGCGCCGACACGCCTGCCACCGGACTCGACACACCTACCGCTGTGCCGACTCCCGCCGGAACGCCCGGAAGTACCGCCACCTGAAGTGCCACTGGGCGAGCCGCACCAGCGGCCCGACCAGACGCCACGCTCCGGTGACCGTGCTGACCGAACTGATGACCAGGTGCACCACCCCGTCCGGACGTCGCTCCACCACGAACGACTCCTCGCCGCGCAGCGGATGTCCGGCCAGCGTGCCGTAGGCGAACCCGACCCGGTCGGGTTCCCGGATGACCGCGGTGATCCGCACCGGCTCACGGACACGCAGCCGGCCGATCCCGAGGGACAACCAGATCCGCTGGCCGACGGACGCCGGCGTCCCCGCCACCGACCCGCCGTCGGCCCCGATCACCCGGAACCCGCTACGGGTCTTGATTCCCCAGCGCAGGGTCTCGTGAGCCGCGAACTCCCAGAACGACGGCCCACTGCCGATCCGGCGTTCCCCGCGGAACGGGTGGGGTCCGGACACCGGTTGATCAGCGTCGGTGCCGATGCCGGTGCTCTCGAAGGTGGGCGGCAGCGCGCCGAGATCGGCAACAGGTCTCACGACGTCGAGCAGACCACGGATCAGGCCGGGACCGCCACCCGCGCGCGCCCGCGGACCAGCGCGACCCCTGCCGCGAGGCTGACCAGGGCGGCCCCGAGCGCGATCGGCGAGAAGGCATCGCGGACGATGTCGTTCGCCGCGGACGTCCCCAGCACCCCGGCGGCGAAGGCGAAGCCGATCACCAACACCGGACGCGCAGTCGCGGCCGGCAGCAGCGCACCCACCACCAGCCCGGCACAGAGTACGAGATCCGGTACCAGGAAGGCGTTGTCGGAACGCAAAGAGTCGTTCAGGAACAGGAAGGCGAAGGTGCCCACCGCCACCAGGACGGCGGCGACGCGGGCGACGAGCAGGGTCATGGCACAACCTCCGAGGTGAGTACTGATGATCAGTCGTACTGACGATCAGAGTAGCTGATACTCTCGCCGGCTGCGCAAGGCCTATTCTCGGATCCATGGCTGACGCACCCGTGCACGTCGAGGACCTGACGGGGTTCCTGATCTACCGGCTCGGCATGGAACTGGCACAGGTGCTGGCGGAGGCACTCGGTCCGGCCGGATTGCGCCCGCGGGACCTGCGGATGCTCGGCTATCTCAGCGAGACCGCCATGTCCCAGCGGGATCTCGGTGAGCGGGCGGGCCTGGACCGGACCACCATGGTCGCCGCCGTCGACCATCTCGAGCAGGCCGGATTCGTGCAGCGGCACCGGAGCACCACGGACCGCCGCCGGTACGACATCACCCTGACCGACCGCGGGCGCGAGGCGCACGCCTCGGCGATGCGCCACCTCAGCACGGTCGAGGAGGACTACCTCCGGCCGTTGACCGCCGCGCAGCGCAGCGGGCTGCGCGGGGGCCTCGAGGCATTGTTCGCCGCACACACCATCGACTGCTGATCTCCCCTGCCGGGTCAGCGCCCGGCGGCCCCGGTCAGCTCCGCGACCAACCACCTGTTGCGCTGCTCGAGCAGCCCGGTCATGTAGCGGACGAGGAACACCCGGTCGACGACATCGCCGACGAGACCGGCCGGCGACCGGAAGTGCACCACGTCCGTCATCCGGGTGCCGGCTCCGTCAGGTACGAAAAGGTGTGCGTGCCGCCAGATCCCGAACGGACCGGCCACCTGCTCGTCGACGAACAGGTCCGGTCGGCGGTACCGCGTGATCCGGGACGTCATCCGCCACGGGATGCCGAAGTGCACCGCCCGCCAGCTGACCGTCTCGCCCGGTCCCATCATCCCGGACCGCACCCCGCCGACGATCCGCTCCCCCGAGTCGTGCATCGACGCGGTGTGCGCGTCGACCGACAACGACAGGTCGAAGCAGTCCTCGACGGTCGCGGGCACGAGTGTCTCCAGGCAGATCAGCGGCACGGCTCCAGCATGCCTCCGCCGGGCCGGCTGGCGGCACTCACCCCCGGCGCAGCGGCGCCAACCCGTCGGTCTTGTCGTCCCGGTGGAAATCCCGGACCAGCCGGGCGAGCAGGTCCGGCTTCTCCGCGATCAGGCCGTGGGTCGCCCGCGGGACGACCGCGAGCTCACCATCCGGCAGCGCCTCGAACATCGCGATCAGGTGACCGAACTCGATCTCGTCGTCGTCCCCGGACACCACCAGCACCGGCATCGTCAGTCGGGCCAGGTCGTCGACCGTCAGATCCGGCTGCCGGGCGTGCATCTCGGCCATCTTCGCCACCACCTCCGGCCAGTGATCCCGGCCGTCGGGTGAGACCTCGGCGTAGAGGTCGCGGAAGAACTCCGGCGGCTCGCCGTCCAGCACCCCCGGTCGCCAGCCGTCGCGGTGGAACACCGCACAGGCAAACACCAGGCTGCGCACCAGGTCCGGCCGCCGGACCGCGACGGTCAGCGCGACGATCGCACCGTCGCTGTACCCGAGCAGGTCGACCGGGGCGTCGTACTCCCGCTCGATCAGCGCGACGGTGTCCGCGGCCATCAGCTCGAAGTCCAGAGGACCCGGGGCGTCCGGGGTCCGGCCGTGTGCGCGCTGGTCCGGGGTGAGGACGCGGTAGTCGCTCTCCAACTGCGAGACCAGCGGGTCCAGCGCGCGGGAGTCCACCCCACCGGGATGCAGCATCAGCAGCGGACGACCGGTGCCGCGGGTGGAGAAGCTGAGGTCGACGGTGGACAGCGCCGACATGTCAGCTCTCCGGGTCGTCGCCGAAGGCCCGGAGCTCCTGCGGGCAGCGACATGCCACGGCGAACCTCGCCGCCCACTGCACCGCCTCCTCCCGGGTCGGGATCTCGAGAATCGCGTAGCCGCCTTCGATCCGGGCGGTCTGCGGGTAGGTGCCCTCCGTCACCGTGCCGTCCCCGGCCACCCGCACCGGCGGCACGCTCTCGTCGATCCCGCCGCCGAACACCCAGACCCCGGCGGCCTTCGCCTCCCGGACCACAGCATGGGAGTCCTCCACCACCTGCGGGAAATCTTCTTCGGGGAAAATCATCTCGCCGCTCGGGAACGAGATCAGGTACTTCGTCATCGTTGCTCCTGGGATTCTTGTCGTTGGACGGTTCGGGTCAGAACGTGGTGGTGCGTTCCCGGAGCACCGGCAGCCCGGGTCCGGAGAGCTCGTCCAGGTACGCGTGCCGCCCCGCCATCGCCATGACCAGCGCGATCGTCGGGCCTACGACCTCCGGGCCGGTGCCGTGATGGAACGGTCCGTCGGTGGCGGTCAGGGACAGGCCGGTCACTGCTTTCTTGCTGTTCACCGTGAAGTTCCGGCTCACGAAGAACTCGGCGACCGCGGCCGACGCGTCCACCGAAGGGACGGTCCGGATTCCGAGCGGATGCCGGATGTCCTGTCCGTGCACGACGATTTCGCCCAGCCAGGCCGGCATGTGCCCCGAAGCCACGGTGGTGCTGGTGACGATCGACCGGTAACGCCGGAGGGTGAGTTCCGGTGCGGTGCCACGGTGTTCGGCCAGACGGCGGGCATTGTGCAGGTCGGCATCGAATCGTGCACCCACGATGCTGCCGATCCACCGGAGGGTGCCGATGCTCGCCCCGGAGGTCAGGTGAGCGAGGGTCTGCTCCACGGTCCAGTCGCCGCACAGCGACCGGGTCGTCCATCGGTCATCCGCGAGCCCGGTGAGATCAGCGGCGAGCCGGGCGCGCTCCTGGTGGATCAGCGCGAACCAGTCGGCCTTGGATCGCGGGGGTCCGGCGGTCACCGGCGCACGTCGTAGACAGCGGTGACGATGCCGGTGCCGGAGGTGGTGCTGCGGCGGACGTCGAGATCGATCGGGGTGCCCTCGAACAGCTGCTGCCCCTTGCCGAGCACGAGCGGCAGCACGGTCAGGATGTAGGTGTCCACCAGCCCGGCCGCGGCCAGGTCACGCACCAGCACGCCGCTGCCCAGGATCACCACCTCACCGTCGCCGGAGGACTTGAACTCCGCCACCGTGGTGGCCGCGTCCCCGGCCAGCAGCGTCGAGTTCGGGTACGGCAGCTCCTCGTCCGGATTGCGACTGATCACGTACTTGGGGGTCTCCCGGATGATGTCGGTGAACGGGTTCGGCTCGCTGGTGGTCAGCCAGTGCCCGACCAGGTCGTGGTACGTGCGGCGGCCGAACATCAGCGCCACGGTCTCGTTCTGCCCGCTCATCGCCGCCTGCGCGGCCTCGGGATCGGCGGACAACAGGGCGTTCGCCCAGCCACCGCGGTCGAAGCCGCCCCGGGTGTCCTCGTCCGGCCGGCCGGGCGACTGCATGACCCCGTCCAGCGTCACGTTCTCCACCGCCACGATCGAATGCATCCACATCTCCTCAGGTCCGTTCCGCAGCTCCCCGTGTCGACCGCGGCTGATCCCGGAACTCATCGGTGGCCGCGATGAGTTCCCGCGCCCGCACCGGTCCACCCTGTATGACGACCACACCGGAGACCGCCGGACCGCTGACCCCCGAGGACGTTGTGCGCAGGATGATGCGGGCCTACAACGAACAGGACCTGGACACGGCGCAGGCCCTGCTCGCCGACGACCTGAGCTTCACCAGCCCGCAGGACGACCACATCGACCGGGCCGCGTTCCTCGAGCGCTGCTTCCCGACCGCCGACCGCACCACCCGCCAGGACCTTCTCGTGGTGACCGGCGTCGGCGACGGCCGGGTCTACGTCACCTACGAGTACGACCTCAAGGACGAGCAGGGCACCTGGCGGAACACCGAGCTGATCAGCGTGCGGGACGGACAGATCCACGAGATCCAGGTGTTCTTCGGCGGGCGCTACGCCTGAGTCCCTCGGCCTTCAGCGAAAGGCGTAGCGCAGCATCACGTCCGGCCCGCACCGGCGCACCTCGCGCAACTCGGCCCGACGTGCCTCGACCAGAGTGGCGGTGCGTCCGCCGTCCAGCATCATCCGGCCGGCTCCGAACACCACAGGTGCGGTGTAGCAGAGCATCTCGTCGACCAGATCGTCGTCGAGCATCGCCGTGGCCAACGTCGGCCCGCCCTCCAGCAGCACGTGCCGCCGGCCGCGCCGGTACAGCTCCGACAGCACCGCCGCCGGATCCACCCGCAGCCCGCCGCCGAAGTCGGCGGCGGTGGCCACCAGCGTCTCCGCGGCGTCGTCGAGAACTCTTGCCCCGGGCGGCGTCCGGCCCACGGAGTCGAGCACGACGCGCAACGGTTGGGGTCCGATCGGCATTCCGTCGGAGTCACGCACCGTCAGCCACGGGTCGTCGGCCAGCACGGTGCCGACACCGACCATCATCGTGTCCACCCGGGACCGCAGCAGGTGCACGTCGGCGCGGGACTCGGCCGACGTGATCCACCGGCTGGTCCCGTCCGCCGCCGCCACCCGGCCGTCGGCGGTCACCCCGGCCTTGAAGGTGACGAAGGGGCGACCGAGCCGGGTCGCCACCAGCCATACCCGGTTCACGTCCTCGGCCGGAGCGGCCAGGGCCGGCGTCACCAGCACCACGTCGACCCCGGCGGCCCGCAACCGCTCGATACCGCCTGCGGCCGTCGGCCACGGATCACGCACGGCCACCACCACCCGCGTCACCCCGGCGGCCAGCAGCGCCTCCGAGCACGGCCCCGTCCGGCCGGTGTGGTTGCAGGGCTCCAGGGTGACCACGGCGGTGGCGCCGCGCGCAGTGTCGCCGGCCGCCCGCAGGGCGTTCACCTCGGCATGCGGCCCGCCGGCCCTCTCGTGCCACCCCTCGCCGACGGTGTGCCCGTGAGCGTCCAGCAGCACACAGCCGACCACCGGGTTCGGAAGCACCGTCCCCGCCCCACGCGCCGCCAGCTCCACCGCACGGACCAGCGCCGCCTGCTCGGCCCCGGACAACCCGTCGCCGGACTCGCTCCCGTGTTCTGCCTCCGCCACGCGGTCAGTGTCCCGCACCCTCGCACCGCTGCCGGGCAGGTCGGCCGGGTTACCCGGAAGTGCCCTCTTCCTGGCCCGCCCCGACGTGCCTACCGTCCGTCCCGGGACCGTGCGGAAGGAGCAACGGATGCGCAACCATCGGATCACCGTCGACGGGGCCGAACTGGCAGTCCGGGACCACGGGGAGGGACCCCCGCTGGTGCTGCTGCACGGTTGGCCGCACACGAGCGCCCTGTGGGACCTGATGCGTCCGGCTCTCGAGCGCTCGTTCCGGGTGATCACCCCGGACCTGCGCGGCATGGGCGACTCCACCCGGGTGACCGGCCCGATCGCCGGCGCTACGGTCGCCGCGGACCTGATCGCGGTGCTCGACGCCCTGGACATCGACTCCGCGACCGTCGTCGCGATCGATGCCTCGGTACCGGGTGCGTTCCTGGCCGGCATGCAGCACCCGGATCGGGTGGACCGGCTGGTGCTCGCCGAATCGCTCCTGATGCCGCTGCCGGGCGCGGATGCCTTCCTGGCCGGCGGTCCGCCGTGGTGGTTCGGTTTCCATGGGGTGCCCGGGCTGGCCGAGCACGCGGTGGCCGGTAACGAGGATGCCTACATCGGGTGGTTCCTGCGCAACGGGACCCGGACACGGGAGGGTGTCCCGGCGGAGATGGCGGCGCAGTTCGTCGATGCGCTGCGCGGCCCGGAGTCGCTGGCCAGCAGCTTCGGCTACTACCACTCCGGCGCGGAGACGGCAGCGGCGGTCGCTGCCGCGACGTCGACGGGACGGCTCACCGTGCCCACGCTGGCCGTCGGCGGCGACACAGTCGGTGATGTGCTGGCGAACCAGCTCTCAGGGGTGACCGACACGCTCACCCGCCGGCTGTTCCCGTCGGCCGGGCACATCCTGCCGGTGGACGTGCCCGACGAGTTCGCCGCGCTGATCACGGACTTTTGCGCCGGTCAGCTCGCCGGCTGAGTGTTCGGCCGCCGATCCGACCGTCGCTGACTCGTCGACCCGGCCATCGAGAGAGTCGTCGACCGGGCCACTGGCGGACTCGCCGACCCGGCCATCGAAGAAGTCATCGACGGGGCCATCGGCCGACCCATCGACCCGGCCATCGGCCGGCCCGTCATCGAGAACTCCTGCGCTGTCGTCGATCTCCGCGATGTGCTCCTCGGCCCAGTCCCGCAGCGCGGCCAGCGGGACCTCCAGCGACAGGCCCAGGTCGGTGAGCGAGTAGTGCACGCGAGGTGGGACCGTCGGCTCCTCCCGGCGGATCACCAGCCGGTCCGACTCCATCCGCTGCAGCGTCGCCGCGAGCATCTTCTTGGAGATCCCCGGCATCCGGCGCCGCAACTCGGCGAACCTGATCTCGCCGGTGCCGGCACCGGTCCGCTCGGCGGTCGCCCGTTCCGCGGCCAGCAGCTTCACCGCCATCGACGTCCACTTGTCGCCGATCCGGTCCAGCAGGTGCCGGGTCGGGCAGGTCGGCGAGAACAGATCTCCCCGCCGGGCGCGCCGCTCCATGCCCCCACCCTACGGTCAGCACGTCCGCGGGGTGGGAGTTGCTCCGGCGCAACGGCCATCGTTCCGGAATACTGAGGACCGTCACATCCATTGCCAGGAGCCACGTCCCGCGTGGCTGATGGCAACAGATCGGGCCTGGTCCGGACCATCTGCTCCCCGGAGTCACCCCGCCCGCCGGCCGGACCGTCACATCCGTTGCCAGGAGCCACGTCCCGCGTGGCTGATGGCAACAGATCGGACCGGACGCACCGGCCATCGATCCGCGTCGGACCGTCCGGACATCGCCCGCCGCCGGAACCGGATTCGGCGGACGCCCGCTCAGCTCTCGATGTCGAAGAGCAGGTGGGAGAGTTCGGTGTTGACGTGGTCGATGTGCTCCATCGCCCGCTCCGCTGCCTCCAGCGGGGCGCGGCTGAGCAGCGCCACCATGATCAGCTCGTGGTCCTTGATGGCCGAGGCGAGCCGGCGCGGCGGGTACATCGAGCGCACCTCGTCCATCAACGGCCGCACGCACGCCGTCATCAGCTGCAGCACCGAGTTGTGGCTGGCGTCGGCGATCGCCCCGTGGAACGCGCTGTCCCACTCGTTGATCGCCGCCCGGTCCTCACGGTCGTGCGCCCGGCGGCCCTGCTCGTAGGCGTGCGAGATCCGGCTCAGATCCGCCGGTGTCGCCCGGGAGGCGGCGAGTCGCGCAGCCTCGCCCTCCAGCACCCGGCGGGTCTCCATCGCGTCCAGCAGCAGCGACCGCTGGTCCCGGTTGGAGAAGTGGACCAGGTGCGTCAGCGACTTCGCCACCAGCGCGATGTCCGGCTCCCGGACGAACGTCCCGTCGCCCTGCCGCACCTCGACCAGGCCCTGCGCCGCCACCCGGGCGATGGCCTCGCGGACCACCGACCGGCTGGCGCCGAACTGCTCACCGAGCTGGTCCACGGTCGGCAGCCGGTCGCCCGGCTGGCGGCTGGTACGGATCAGCTCCATCAGCTCGTCGGTGACCATGTCAACCCGCGACAGCTTGGCCGCGGGAACCTTCACCGGCCCGCTGCCGGGCACGATCCCCGGCTCGGGCTGTTCGCCGACCCGGCGCAACGGGTGCGCGCGGGCTCGCGACGACTCAGACTGCACGGGTCCTCCCCCGATCGACGGGGGTCTCCGACCCCTGTCCGGTCACGACGTTCCTGTCCGGATCCTGCTGCTGATCTTGCTGGACGAGCTGCGACAAGGGAACCGGGCGCGCCGGTGGCCGGCGCCGGAAGCCCGCTCCGGCCTGCTCCGGCCGGGGCACCGCCGCCAGCTGCGCGCAGATCGCGAGCTCGCAATTGCGCCCCTGACAGGCGCCCATCCCGGCCCTGGTCACCGCCTTGACCGCGTCCGGCGTGCGGGCGCCGCCGGCGATCGCCGCCGTCACGGTCGCCCGGCTCACCGACTCGCACCGGCAGAGCAGGGTGGAGTCGGTGCTCAGATCCGGCATGCCGGCGGCCGGGGTACGACCCCGGTCCATCGCCGCGCGGACACGCCGGGCGTTGTCCCGCGCCGCCCGGGCCCGGCGCAGCGAGCGGCGGTCCGGCCCGGCGACTGCCAGGTCCTCGAGCACCGCGGCGCCGGTGAGCAGCCCGGAGGCCTCCGCGACCGTCGATCCCTCCGGGACCACGCCGTCGCCGGCGGCGTAGATGCCGCTGACCGGGGTGCGGCCGGCGGCATCCAGCACCGGCCGGCGGTCGGCACCGGAGCCGTCCGACGGGCAGCCGGCGATGTCGAGCAGTTCGGTGGAGGGCCGGAACCCGTAGCCGACGCACACCGCGTCGGCCTCGACGGTCCGCTCGGTCCACAGCACCGGCGAGAAGTCGGGCGCGGCGGTGGCCAGCACCACGGCCGACACCTCCTGATCACCCTCGGCGCGGACCAGCACCGTCTCCGGCGTGATCCGCACCCCGGCGCGGCGCAGCACGGCCAGGTGCCCCGCACCTTCCCACAGGGTGTGGCGCCCCGCAGCGGTCCGGGATCCGACGGCGGCGACCGCCAGCATGTGCCGCAGCGTCAGCGCCGGTGCAGGGTCGAACACCCCGGCGATGTCGACGCCGGCGCGGACCATGTCCGCGGCGAAGGCGATCAGCAGCGGGCCGGTGCCGGCCAGCACCACCCGGCGGCCGGGCGAGATGCCCTGGCCGACCATCAGGGCGTGCGCGCCACCGGCGGTGAGCACACCGGACAGCGTCCAGCCGGGGAAGGGCACCGGCAGGTCGAACGCGCCGGCGGCGACGACCGCGGCCCGGAACGTCACCCGGACCGCGCCGTGCGGGCCGGTGAGCATGGCGTGGTCGGCGGCGAGATCCCAGACGGTGCAACCGGTCCGGCGCAGCCCACCGGCGGCGGCATAGGCGGCGTCGCGACGCGCACCGGCGGCCCGGTGCGCCTGCCCGGGGCCTCCGGTCGGCACACCGGCCGGCCGCTGCCGGTACACCTGGCCGCCGAGGGTGGTGCGCTGCTCGACCAGCAGGGTGCGCAGCCCGGCGGCGGCGGTGGTGGTCCCGGCGGCCATCCCGGCCGGCCCGCCGCCGATCACCAGCACGTCGACGTCCTCGGTGTGCAGCTCACTCATCGCCGGCTCCGCCCGTCCGGACGTCCGCGCCGGGCTCCGCCGGCTCCACGCAGGTGCGCACCGAGAACCGCCCGTCGACGGACATCTCGCACTCGCCGCAGACCCCGATGCCGCAGTACAGGCCGCGCGCACTGCCGTCGACGCCGCGCCGCTGCACCCGGATCCCGGCGGCGATCGCAGCCGCGGCGATGGTCTCGCCGGGGTACGCGGTCACCGGACGGTCGTCGACGGTGAACGAGAACAGCTGTGCAGCAGCGCGTCCGGGCACCACCCCGGGCAACCGGCCGTCGGTACGGTCCGGGTTCCGCCGCCACCGGGAGAGGAGGGTCATGCCTGCACCGCTGTCAGGTCGCCGGCCACCGCGGGCCGGTTCGGGTCGTACGGGTCGAGGTCGATCCCGGGGTCCTGCCCGGTCAGCTGCCGGGCCAGTCCCTCACCGAGCACCGGGGCGAAGGTGTAGCCGGCGTACCCGCGCGGGACCACGTACTCGACGAAGCCGGGCAGCCCGGTGTGCTCGCCGATCACCGGCAGGTTGTCCGGGGTGACCGGGATGAGGCCGGCCCAGGTGCGCAGCAGCGGCGCGGACAGCAACGGCGGCAGCACCTCGGCCGCCAGTGCGAGATTGCCGGTGACGGCATCGGTGTCAGGCAGCGTCGCCTCCGGCACCGTCTGGTCGCCGAGCCAGCCGCCGCCGACCAGCACGGTGCCGGTGCCGGTTTGCTTCATGGTGAGCCGGGCGCCGATGTGCTGCACCATCGGCAGCAGCAGCCGCGGCAACCGGCCCAGCACGCTGACCATCTGGGACACCGGGCGATGCCGGGCCGGCGCACCGACCATGGCACCGATCGGCACCGCATACGGACCGCCGGCGTTCACCACCACCCGGGCCGTCTCAGGCGTGCCGTCGACGTCCACCCGGAAACCGCCGCCTGCCAACGGCTCGATGGCCCGGACCGGGGCACCGGTCCGGACCTCGGCGCCGAGCCGCTCGGCGGCGCGGGCCACCGCCGGCCCGGCGAGCAGCGGGTTGACCGCGCCCTCCTCCGGGCAGAACGCCACCCCGGACAGGCCGCGGGACAGCCCGGGCACCAGCTCCGCGGTCTCGTGGGCGTCGAGGATCCTGGTGCTGAGCCCGATCTCGTAATCGGCCGGGATCTTCGCGTGCAGCGCCGCGGCGTGGTCCGGGGTGGATCCGACCATCAGCCCGCCGTGGAAGTGCAGCTCCATGTCGTCGGACACGGTGTCCGGCATCGCCTGCCAGGCGGCCATCGACCGCCGGATCAGCTCGGCCCGGAACGGCAGCGGGGTGTCCTGCCGCCGCAACTGGAAGTGCAGGCTGCCGGCGTTGGCGCCGGATGCCCCGCGCCCCAGCATGTCCCGCTCGGCGAGCAGCACCGAGGCGCCCGCCGCGGCCAGCGAGCGGGTCAGGCACAGGCCGAGGATCCCACCCCCGACCACGACGACGTCCCAGGTCATGCGATCACTTCACCAGCAGCCCGAACTCGTCGAGCACCGCGGCCAGCTCGGCCAGCTTCGTCTCGTCGTCCAGCGGCAGCAGCGGCTTGCGCGGGTACCCGGCCGGGTAGCCGATCAGGTTCAGCGAGGCCTTGAGCTGGCTCTGGAACGACCGGCCGAACCGCGGCCGCTTCGCCTCGTCCCACAGCTGCAGGTCCAGCGCGCGTTCACGGGCACCGAGCTCGGCGGCCCGGTCCAGGTCGCCTGCCCAGACGGACTCGAAGAAGTCCGGCAGGGTGCGGCCGAGCAGCTCCCAGCCGCCGATGAACCCGTCGCCGCCGACGCTGCGCATCGCCTCGACGCCGCGGGCGCCGAGCAGGTTCGGCCCGAACACCCGCACCTTGTCGACCAGCTCCGGGAGCACGCCGAAGAACAGGTCGTCGGTGGTGGAGTTCTTGAGCGCCACCACCTCCGGGATGTCGGCGAGCCGCACCATCAGGGCGGCGGACAGGTCGGTGCCGGTGCGCCGCGGGATGTTGTAAACCATGGCCGGCAGCCCGGCGGCGGACGCGACATGCCGGAACAGGATCTC
Source organism: Nakamurella alba (assembly GCF_009707545.1). Classification (NCBI taxonomy): domain Bacteria; kingdom Bacillati; phylum Actinomycetota; class Actinomycetes; order Nakamurellales; family Nakamurellaceae; genus Nakamurella; species Nakamurella alba. The sequence goes on from NZ_WLYK01000016.1 coordinate 23,343, forward strand.
GATCTCGTCGTCACCGGGCCGCAGGTACGGCGGCGGGCTGAGCATGATGCCGTCGGCACCGTCGACCTTCGCCTGCACGGCGAGGGCGGTGGCGACCTCCTGGTCCATGGACGAGCAGCCGACGATCACCGGCACCCGGCCGGCCGTCACCTCGACGATGCGGGCCGAGGTGGCCACCCGCTCGGCGTCGGTCTGCGAGTGCCACTCGCCGGTCGAGCCGTTGGCCAGCAGGCCGTGCACGCCGGAGTCGAGGAACTTCTCGACCACGACATCCAGCGCCGGCCAGTCGATCTCCCCGTCGCGGTCGAAGGGGGTGGGGACAGCGGCCCAGTACCCGCGCCACTGCACGTCGTTGCGGTTCACACCATTCCTCTCGAGAGCCGGTCGGAGACCTCCGCCGGCGATGTCGGTGCCGTCCCGGCACCGGTGAGTCGGGGCGGCAGCACGTCCCGGGCGAAGACCTCCGCCGGGTCCTCGCGCCGCCGGACGATGTCCACCTGATCCGGCCCGACCAGCACCACGGCCGGCCGGGGCAGGGCATTGAACTGGTTGGAGATCGAGTCCGCGTACATGCCCGCATCCAGCACGGCCAGCAGGTCGCCGCGCGCCAGCTCGGGCAGCTCACGGTCCCTGCCGAGCACCGAGTCGATGCACGTCGGCCCGACCACCGAGGCGGTGACCGTGGCCGGGTCGGTCATCCGGGAGGCCGGCAGCACGTGGTGCACCAGGCCGTTGATGTCGATGCGCGGCAACAGGTTCGTGGACAGGTCGGTGGCGATCCAACGCCGACCGGCGTCGTGACGGACGGCGCCGACCCGGCCGAGCAGCACCCCGGCGTTGCCGGTCACGTACCGCCCCGGCTCCACCCACAGCTGCGGCAGCGGCAGTCCGGCCGGCTCCAGCGAGGTGCGCAGCGCGCCGCAGACCGCGGCCGCGTACTCCTCCACCGGGTGCTCGTTGAGCGCGAGCGAGCGCGACTCCGGGTCCCGTTCCCGGGACCAGCCGCCGCCGACATCGACCACCCCGGGCCAGAACCCGGTGCGCGTGTGCAGCTCCACCACGGTCCGGCCGAGCTCGGCCGACCAGGCCGCGAGGAACGTCGGGTCCTGGGTCACCCGCGGCACGTGCAGGTGGAAGCCGGTGAGCCGGACCGCCGGGCTGGCCAGCATGCGGGTGATCTGTTCGGCAGCACGGGGGATCGTGAAGCCCCACTTCTTGCGCTCCAGGTAGTCCTGCAGGGCCGCGCCGCTCGTGCCGGTGCTGTCCGAGGAGAAGGTGGACCAGTCGGCCGGCAGCACCTTGAGCCGCAGCTTGACCGCCACCGGATCGCCGGAACCGGCGTCCTTCCATGCCTTCTCGAGCAGGTCGAGCTCGTCCTCGGCGTCCACGTTGACCCCGACCCCGGTGGCCACCGCGCGGGCGAGGTCGTCGGCGGATTTGTTGCCGCCGTTCATCACCACGATCCGCGGGTCCATGCCCGCGGTGAGCGCCGGGTACAGCTCGCCGGCACCGAAACAGTCGGCCCCGGCGCCCTCCTCGGCCAACACCGCAGCGACCGCGACAGCGTTGTTCGACTTCACCGCGTACAGCACGGTGACCGGCTCCGGCCACTGCGTCTCGAACGCGGCGCGGAAGCGGCGCAGGTTGGCCCGCAGCGTCGATTCCACCAACACCGACAGCGGGGAGCCGAACGTGTCGAGCAGCTCGTCCGCCGGCCGGCCGCCGACGGTCAGCGTGCCGCGCCCGTCGACACCGAGATCATCGGTGCGGGTGCGGATCCCGTCGAGGACGGTCTGCCCGGAAGGGCCGGTCATGCGCGTTTCTCCAATGCTGGCAGTTCCTGGTGCGCGGCGGTCTCGCGGACCTCGGGGACCGGGGTGGCGGCGAGCAGCGATCGGGTGTACTCGTGCTGCGGGTCGCCGAAGATGGCGTCGGTGGTGCCGCTCTCCACCACGCTGCCGGCACGCATCACCAGCACCCGGTCGCAGAGCTGCCGCACCACCGCCAGGTCGTGCGAGATGAACATCATCGCCAGGCCGTACTCGTCGCGGGAGTCCAGCAGCAGGTTGCAGATCTGCGCCTGGATCGAGACGTCCAGCGCCGACACCACCTCGTCGCAGACCAGCAGCCGGGGCTTGACCGCCAGCGCGCGGGCGATGCCGATGCGCTGCCGCTGCCCGCCGGAGAACGACCGCGGGTAGGCGGACGCGGCGGAGGCGTGCAGGCCGACCTGCTCGAGCAGCTCGCCGATCACCGTGCGGCGGCCGGCCTTGTCGAGCTCCGGCCGGTGGGTCTGCAGGCCCTCGCCGATGATCTGCTCGACGGTCATCCGCGGGTTCAGCGAGGCGAACGGGTCCTGGAAGACCATCTTGATCTCGCGGTGCAGCCGCCGCTTCTCCTCCCGCGCGGGATGCAGCACGTCGACACCGTCGAAGGTGATCGACCCGCCGGTGGGCCGGACCAGGCCGGTGACGCAGCGCGCCGTGGTGGTCTTGCCGCAGCCGGATTCGCCGACCAGGCCGACGATCTCGCCGGCCTCCAGCTGCAGGTCGACGTGGTCGACCGCGCGCACCTCGCGGGCGCTGCCGCCGCGGCCGCTGCGGTAGACCTGCTGCAGGTCGCTGATGGACAACAGGCTCATCGGGCACGCTCCCAGAGCTGTTCGCCGGCGGCCAGCGGGTGGTGACAGGCCACCAAGTGCCCTGCATCTCTTCCGGGCCGGGCGGCGAGAGCCGGGAGCACGGCACGACAGTCGTCCTGGGCGTGCGGGCAACGCGGCGCGAACGCGCAGCCGGCCGGGACCTGCCCGGCCCGCACCGGCTCGCCCGCCATCGAGGCGAAACGGCGGTGCCGTGGCTCGTCCACCCGGGGCACCGAGGACAGCAGACCGGAGGCGTACGGGTGCAGCGGGGTGTTGAACAGCGCTGCGGTGGGCGCGTTCTCGACGATGCGCCCGGCGTACATCACCAATGTCCGCTCGCAGAAGTCCGCCACCACACCCAGGTCGTGGGTGATCATCAGCACCGCGGTGCCGAGATCGGTGGAGATCTGCCGCAGCAGGTCCAGGATCTGCGCCGACAGCCGCACGTCCAGCGCGGTGGTCGGCTCGTCGGCGATCAACAGCTTCGGCCGGCCGGCCAGCGCGATCGCGATCACCACCCGCTGCCGCTGCCCGCCGGACAGCTCGTGCGGGTAGCTGCGGGACCGGTTCGCCGGGTCCGGGATGCCCACCCGGTCCAGCAGTTCGATCGCCTCGGCGCCGATCTTCTTCGGGTCGCGGCCGTGCAGACGGAGTGCCTCGGCCACCTGGTCGCCGATGCGGCGCACCGGGTTCAGGCTGCTCAGCGGGTCCTGCATGACCATCGCGACGGTGCCGCCGCGGATTTGCCGCAGCCGCTTCTGCTTCATGGCCAGGATGTCCTCGCCGGCCAGCCGGATCTCGCCGGTGGTGATCGCGCCCGGGCTGAGCCGCATGATCGACCGGGCGGTCACCGACTTCCCGGATCCGGACTCGCCGACCAGGGCCACCCGCTCGCCGTCGCCGATGGTGAAGTCGATGCCGCGGACGGCGGTCAGCTCCTCGCCGGCCCGGCGGAAACCCACGGTCAGACTGCGCACGTCGAGCAGCGGCGTGCCGCCGGCCGACACCGGGCTCACCAGTTCGGAAGTGGCTGCGCTCATGAGACCCTGGCCTCCTCTCGCCGACGGATCCACTCGCCCAGCAGGCCGAAGGCCAGGCCGGTCAGGGCCAGGGCGACGCCCGGGAACACCGAGACCCACCAGGACGAGGTGATGAAGCGGTTGCCGGCGCTGATCATGGCGCCCCACTCGGCCATCGGCGGCTGCGCGCCGACACCGATGAAGGACAGCCCGGCGATGGTCAGCGTCACCGACGAGACGTCGGAGGAGACCTGCACCAGCAGCGGTCCGCGGATGTCCGGCAGGATGTGCCGCCGGACGAGAGCCGGGAGCCGGACACCCATCTCGCGGGCGGCCTCGACGTACTCCTTGGCCATCGTCTGCAGCAGCATGGCGCGCAGCAGCCGGGCGTAACGCGGCCACCAGGTGACGGCGACGCCGACCACGGCGGACTGCAGGCTCGGCCCCATGGCCGCGGCGATGCCGAGCGCCAGGATGAGCGACGGGAAGGCCAGCCCGATGTCGGTGAACCGCATGAGCGCGGTGTCCACCACCCCGCCGGCCAGCACGCAGATCAGCGCGATGACGGCGCCGAGCAGCACGGCGAACACGATGACGATCAGCGAGGTGGTCAGCGAGATGCGGCCGCCCTCGATCACCCGCGCCAGGATGTCCCGGCCGGACGCGTCGGTGCCGAACAGGTGCGCGCCGGACGGGGCCTGCAACCGCTGGGCGAACTCCACCCGGTCGGTGTTGGTGTCGAAAAGGATCGGCACCAGCACGAAGACCAGCACCAGCAGGCCGGCCAGCGCGGCGCCGGCGGGCTCCACGATGCGGGAGAACCCGTCGGCGTCGGACCGCACCCGGCGGCGCACGCCGCGCGCGGTCGCCTCGACGGGCGTGCCGTCCGGGGTGCTCTTCTCCAGGATGCTCATGATCGCGTCACCTCAGCTCTTCACCGTGGAACGGAGTTTGGGATCAAGGGCGGCACAGAGGATGTCGACCACGATGTTGACCAGCACGAAGACCAGGCCGACGAACAGCACCACGCCGACGACCGCCGGCAGGTCCTTCTGCAGCACCGCGGTGACCGCGTAGTTGCCGATGCCGGGCAGGCCGAAGATCGACTCGACCAGCACGGTGCCGCCGACCATCCAGCCCAGCTGCATGCCGAGCAGGGTGATCGTCGGGATCAGCGCGTTGCGCATGGCGTACCGGGTGACCAGGAACCCCTCGCCCAGACCCTTGGCCCGGCCCAGCGTCACGTAGTCGGCGCCCAGTTGGCTGCTGGTGTTGGCACCGATCGTGCGCATCACCAGCGGGATGTAGGTGAGCGAGAGCGTCAGCGCCGGCAGCACCAGGTGGCCGACCGCGCTGCCGAGCGCGGCGAACTTGCCCTGCACCAGGGTGTCGATCGTCAGCATCCCGGTGATCGTCGACCCGCGGTCGACGGTCAGGTCGATGCGGCCGTTGAGCGGGAACCAGCCCCACTTCGCCGACAGCACCAGCTGCATGACGATGCCGATCCAGAACGCGGGCAGACCGCCCGCGAAGATCATCGCGGACCGGATCACCCCGTCGATCCAGGTGTCCTTGTACAGCGCGGACAGCACCCCCAGCCCGACGCCGACCACGATGGTCAGGATCATGGCGACCAGCACCAGTTCCAGCGTCACCGGCGCCATCGACGCGAGGTCGGACGCCACGTTCTGCCGGGTGAAGACGGAGGTGCCGAAGTCGCCGTGCACCAGACCGCCGAGGTAGCTCACGTAGCGGGCGAGCAACGGCCGGTCCAGACCCATCTCCTGACGGATCCGTTCCACCGCCTCGTCCGAGGCGTTCTCCCCGGCGGCCTGGCGGGCCGGGTCACCCGGGATGACGTCGAGCATCAGGAAGGTGACGAAGCTGAGAACCAGCAGCACGCCCACCGACCAGAGCAGACGACTCAGGATGACCCGGCCCATGACGTCAGCCCTTCACGCTCAGGGCGTAGAAGTCGACCGACTTGTGCTGCGCCACGTTGTAGGCGTAGCCGGCGACGCGCGGGCCGATGACGGCCATCGCCTTGTTGTCGGAGATCCAGACCGACGGGTAGTCGGCCACGATCAGCTCCTGGGCCTGCTGGTACATCTCGCAGGCCTGGTCCAGCGGCACGGTCTGCGCCTCCTCGACCAGCTTGTCGACCTCCGGGTTGGAGTACCGGGCGTAGTTGGTCTTGCCGATCAGGTTGGAGTCGTAGTTGATGTACAGCACCTCGTTGGGGTCCGGGAACAGCGGGTAGGCGTAGGAGAACGCCATGTCCGGGGTGGTCTCGGCACTGGACAGCAGCTCGGCGTAGGCCGGGTAGGCCATCGGCATGCCGTTGACCTGCAGGCCGATCTCGGTGAGCGCGGACTGCAGCAGCTCGAAGCCCTGCACCTCGTCCAGAAGGGTGTTGATGTAGACGATGTCGACGGTCTTGCCGGTCGCACCGGCCTCCTCGACCAGCGCCTTGGCGTCGGCCAGGTCGTAGGTCGGCACCTGCAGGCCGTCCACCTGGCACGGCATCATCGAGTTCAGTGCGCCCTTGGCCGGGGTGCCGTAGCCGAGCAGGATGTTCTGCGCGAAGGTCTCGTAGTCGAAGGCCATCGCGACGGCCTGCCGCAGCTTCGGATCGGTCATGATGCCGGTCTCGTTGTTGAAATGGACGTACAGCCCCTCCAGCGAGTCCGAGGCGTCGACGGTGAAGCCGTCCATCTGCTCGAACTGCGCGTAGGACTCACGCGGCACACCGAGACCGATGTCGGCCTGGCCGCTCTCGACCGCGGCCTGCTGGCTGGCGGCCTCGGACAGGTACTGGAAGACGACGGTCTGGACGTGGTTGCCGTCCCAGCCCTTCCAGTACTCCGGGAACGCCTCGAAGGTGGTCGACTGGTTCGCGACGTTCTCGCCCAGGGTGTACGGGCCGGAGCCGGCGTCGTTCGCGGCCAGGAAGGTGGCGCCGTTGTCGTCGCCGATGTTCTCCTGCACCAGCTTCGAGTCCAGCAGGTAGAGCCGCGACATCCGGCCCAGGAACGAGTGGTTGGCCTTGCTGAGGGTGACCTCGAGCTCGGTCGGGCTGACCACGGTGGACGAGTCGTACTCGGCCAGGCCGCCGGCGATGCCGGTGCCGACCTCGGTGGTGCGGTCCAGGGTGAACTTGACGTCCTCGGCGGTCAGCGGGTTCCCACTGTGGAAGACGACGTCGTCGCGCAGGGTGAAGTCGTAGGTCAGGCCGTCCTCGGACACCGTCCACTCGGTGGCGACCGAGGGGACCATCTCCGCGTCCGCACCGTCGGTGTAGGCGACCAGCGTGTCGTACAGCGGCCGCACCACCTTGTTGGTGGAGGAGTTGGTGGTGTTGATCGGGTCGAAGGTCGGCGGGAACACCGTGTCGACGATGGTGATCGTGCCGGTGGGAGTGCCGCCGCCACCGGCGGTCTCGCTGCCGGTCCCGGACCCGGCGGTCTCGCTGCCGGCGGCGGCCGTGGTGGTGCCCGCCGGGGTGGTGCCGCCGGTGGAGACCGGGGTGTTGGAGCAGGCGGCCAGCAGCATGCCGGCGCCGGTCACGGCGGCGACCAGGGCGCCCCTGCGCCGGCCGGCCCGCGGCCGGATCCTGCGGTGGTCGATCGTCATTGCGGTGTCACTTCCTCTCGGGGTGGGAAAGCTGTGGTGTCAGTGCTTGTCGGTGCGTTCAGTGCTTTTCGGTACTGGTCACTGCTGGTCCGGGCTGCTGCTGATCCCGGCGGTCGGAATGGCTTCCGGTGATGGTGCCGGCGGTTCAGGACGGGCGGCGCGAGGTGTCCACACCGGCGACGGCGCCGTCGGTGATCCGGACCCCGTAGGTCTCCCAGGCCTTCTCGACGGAGACGAAGCCGTCGAGGACGTCGTCGAGCACCTCGGCGGCCGGCCGCTCCAGCGGGTCGCCGTAGCCGCCGCCACCGCCGGTGAAGGTCACGAAGGACTCCCCCGGCTGCAGCGGGGCGCGGCGCATCCGCAGCGCCTTCGCCCGGTCGGTCTCCGGGTGGATGATCATGCCGCTGGGCTCGGCGGACCCGCCGCCGGCCAGACCGTGGGCGGTGCCCAGGGTCTTCTTCTTCATCGACAGGATCTCGCCGGGGCGGGTGTAGCTGATCTCGCGCAGCACGCCGACGCCGCCGCGGTACCGGCCGGCGCCACCGGAGTCGGTGCGCAGCTGGACCCGGTGGTGCAGCATCCCGGCCTTCTGCTCGAGCACCTCGATCGGGGTGTTGCGGCCGACGTTGACGTTCATGCACTGCTGCGCGGAGGCGCCGTCGTGCTTGTTGTTCGCGCCCCAGCCGATCGGCTCCAGGCTGGAGATCACGAAGATGCCCTTGCCGCCGTCACCCTCGACGACACCCATGAAGCCCGGCTCGTCGCCCGCGGTGGACGCCCCCAGCTCCGGGATCGCCTGCGCCACTGCGGTCTTCACCATGTCCAGGGCGATGTGCCCGGTCCACAGGGTGAAGGTCGGCGCCGGGTACACGGCGTGGAACAGTGATCCCTCGGGGGCGATGACCCGCAGCGGGGTGAAGTGCCCGGCGTTGGCGGTGTCGTTCGGCGTGGTCAGCGCCTTGAAGATCAGCTTGGCCAGCGAGACCGTCGAGCCGAACGGCATGTTCACCGGGCCGCGCTGCTGGCCGGCCGATCCGGTGAAGTCGACGATGAACTCGTCGTCGGTGATGGTGACGGCGACCTGCATGTGCACCGGGTCCTCGCCGATGCCGTCGTCGTCGATCGCGTCGGTGGCGTGCCAGGTTCCCTTGGGCAGTGCCGCGAGGGCACGCCGGGTGCGCCGCTCGCCGTGCTCGATGATCCGCTCGACGGCGGCACCGATCAGCGGGCTGCCGAACTTCTGGTGCAGCTCCTGCATCCGGCGGGCACCGACCTCGATGCTGGACAGCATCGCGCCGAGGTCGCCGAAGACGATGTCCGGCATCCGCGAGTTGAACCGGATGAGGTCGTAGATGTCCTTGTCCGGCACGCCCTTCTTGACGATCTTCGTGCCGGGGAAGATCAGCCCCTCCTGGTGCATGTCGGTGGAGTCCAGCACGTAGCCGGCGTCCTTGGCACCCAGGTCCCGCCAGTGCGCCCGCTCGGCGAGGTAGCCGATGATCTCGCCGTCCAGGTGCACCGGCGCGAACAGCAGCGCGTCGTAGGAGTGCGCCGAGGACCAGTACGGGTAGTTGAGCAGCAGTACGTCACCCGGGTCGAGGTTCTCCACCCCGACGTGGTCCAGGCCGTGCTTGATGCCGATGTCGTTGGACCCGAGGAAGGTGGCCACCCCGGCCGCCTCGGCGATCAGCCGGACGTCCTTGTCGTACATCGACAGACCGAAGTCGAGGACCTCGTAGATGCCCGGGTTGAAGGCCGCGCGGATCAGCGTGCGGCGCATCTGCTCGGTGATGGAGAGCAGGTTGTTGCGGATGACCTCGAGGGTGACGCCGTCGAGCTCGGGAACTGCTGACCGGTCTGGGGTCTCGGTGGGGGCGCTCACAGCGCGGCCTCCTGTCGGGTGATCCGGATGTTGCCGGACGTGTCGGTGCGGGCGACGGTGCCGACCGGCACCACGACGTTGCAGGTGCTGTCGAAGATCAGCGCGGGGCCGTTGATCTCGAGCCCGGCACCGAGGTCGGTGCGGCGGTGCAGCTCGAACTCGACCAGGGCGCCGGAACCGTGGTCCCAGGCCTGCCGACGGCCGAGCGGGACGGCCGGGCCGGCGGCCGGGGCCAGGGTGGCCGTAGCCGGGCTGTTGCCGCGGCCGACGCCGTGGGCGCGCAGGGTGACGATCTCGATGTCGTTGGGCAGCCGGTGGCCGTACCGCTCCTGGTGCACCCGGTCGAACTCCTCGCGGATGCTCGCGGTGGTGGAGTGCTCGTGGACGGGCACCGAGAGGGTGTGCTCCTGGTAGCGGTAGCGCAGGTCGATGCGCCGCTCCACCTCCGCCGCGTCCTCCGAGACACCCTGCGCGGCCAGGCTCTTCGCCACCTCGCCGGTCATCTCGGTGAGCGGCTCGGCGATCTCGGCCACCGCCTCGTCGGTCAGCGGCCGGATGGAGCTGCGGGAGACGTCCTGCTCCAGGTCGGTCATCAGCATGCCCCAGGCCGAGTAGGCGCCGGGGGCGACCGGGACGACGACCTCGGCCAGGTTCATCTCCTGCATCACCAGCGCGCCCATCAGCGGACCGGCGCCGCCGAAGGCGACCAGGGAGAAGGCCCGCGGGTCCAGCCCGCGCTCGATGGTGATCTCGTTGACCGCACCGACGGTGTGGATCGCGACCATCCGGAAGACGCCGGCGGCGGCCTCCAGCACCGGCATGCCCAGCGGCTCCGCGACCTTGCTGCGGACCGCCTCGACGGCCGCCTCGGTGGAGATCTTCATGTCGCCGACCACGAACTCGTCGGGCGAGAGGTAGCCCAGCGCCACCGCGGTGTCGGTGACGGTGGGCTCGGTGCCGCCGCGCTGGTAGCAGGCCGGGCCGGGCTCGGCGCCGGCGGAGCGCGGGCCGACCCGCAGCATCCCGTCGTCCATGTAGGCGATGGAGCCGCCGCCGGCACCGATGGTGCGCAGGTCGAAGACCGGGGTGAGCATGGGCAGGTCGGTGAGCGAGGCCTCGTACGCGGTGGACGCGGCGCCGCCGGTGATCACGCAGGCGTCGAGGCTGGTGCCGCCGACGTCGAAGCTGAGCAGGTCGTCCCGGCCGATCATCTCGGACAGGTGCACGGTACCCGCGATGCCGCCGGCCGGGCCGGAGAAGACGGTGGTCAGCGGCTCGTCACGGACCGACTCGGCGGTCATCGCACCGCCGGCCGACCGCATGATCCAGAACGCGCCGCGGAAGCCCATGGCGGCCAGCTCGGCCTCCAGCCGGCTCAGGTAGCTGTCCAGGATGGGCCGGATGTAGGCGGCCAGCACCGTGGAGGAGGTGCGCTCGTACTCCCGGTACATCCGGGCGACCTTGTGCGACACCGACACCGAGAGCCCCGGGTACAGCGAGCGGACGATGTCCTCGGTGCGCTCCTCGTGCGCCGGGTTGGCGTAGCCGTGCAGGTAGGTGACGGCGATCGAGGTGACCTGCTGCTGCTCGACGAGCTCGGTGACCGCGGCCTCGACGGCCGCCTCGTCCAGCGGGGCGAGCTCGTTGCCGAGGTGGTCCAGCCGGCCGCCGACGCCCTTGATCCGGCGCCGCGGGATGAGCGGGGCGTGCCGGACGAACTGCAGGTCGTACATGTGCTGGAACGGGACGTCGCCGCGGCCGATGTGCAGGATGTCCTCGAACCCGGCGTTGGTGATGAGGCCGGTGGTGGCGCCGCGGCGTTCCAGGATCGCATTGAGTCCGAGGGTGGTGCCGTGTACCAGTCGCACGACCCGCTCGATCGGCACGCCGAGCCGGCGCAGCGCGTCGATCACGCCGGTCGCCGGGTCGCGCGGGGTGGTGCGGGCCTTGGCGACAAAGGTTTCGCCGGTGGCGGTGTCGACCGCGACGGCGTCGACGAAGGTGCCGCCGACGTCGACGGCGACCCGGTACTCGGCGCCGTTCGGGGTGGCGGTTGCCGGGGTGGTTCCAGTCATCGGGTGGTCCTCACGAGTGCGCCGGCGGCGACGACGGTGGTCATCGCGTCGAAGACGGTCAGGTCGGTGGTGGGATCGCCGGGCACGGCCAGCAGGTCGGCGGCCATGCCGACCCCGACACTGCCGACGGTGTCCTCGATCCGGCAGAGCCGCGCACCGTTGACAGTGCTGGCCTGCAGTGCCTGCAGCGGCGAGAGTCCGGCCAGCTGCAGCAGGATCATCTCGTTGACGACCTGGCTGCGGCCGTGCAGCACGTCGCCGGGCGGGAAGTCGGTGCCGTTGGTGAAGGTGACGCCGGCCGCGGCGGCACGCTTCGCGCTGGCCAGGTGCAGCTCGGCCATCCGGGTCGCCTTCTCCACGGAGGCGTTGCCGAATCCCTTGTGCTGCTTGTACTCCAGGTTGTGCGTGACGCCCAGGGTCGGCGAGTAGTAGACGTCGGCGGCGGCCATCTCCCGCACCGTCTGCTCGTCCATCTCGTAGCCGTGCTCGAAGGACCGGACGCCCAGCCGCACCGCGGCCCGGATCGCCGTGGAGCCGCCGGCGTGTGCGACGACGTACTTGCCGTGCTCCTGTGCCGCCCGGACGACCGCGGCGATCTCGTCGTCGGTCATCTCCTGGTACTGCGGATCCTCCTCGGCCCGGGCGATGCCGCCGGTGATGAAGATCTTGACCTGGTCCGCTCCGGCCTCCAGCTCGGCCTTCGCGGCGGCGTAGAACTGGTCGGGATCCTCGGCGTAGGAGCAGTCCTGGCCCTTGCCGTGGCCGTCGGCGTGCGAGACGGCCCGGCCGCCGGCCATCACCCGCGGGATGCGGATGTCGCGCTTGGCGGCCGACTGCCGGATGGCCAGGTCCATCCCGCCCATCTCGTGGATGCAGCGGACGGTGGTGGCGCCGGCCTGCAGCGCGTCAGCGGCCCGGGTGGCGGCCCGGAAGGCCATCCCGGCGCGGTCCTCGGACTCGTCGGCGGCGGCCAGCGGGTGGACGATCGTCAGGTGGGTGTGCACGGTGACGAACCCGGGGGTCACCACGTCGCCGCGCAGGTCGATCACCTCCGCCGGGTCGGTCCCGGCCGGCGGGCCGTCGGCGGTGATCGCGGTGATCACCCCGTCCCGGGCCTCGATCGAGACCGGTCCGCCGATCTCACCGGTGCGGATGTCGAGCACCCGGCCATCGGTCAACCACATGGTGGTGCGCCTCCTGAACGGCCGGCAGTGGTGGGGGACCCTCAGGCGTCCCACTGACTGTGCGGCTCAGTCATCTGATGAATATTGCTTGAGAGGGTCTTTTCATCCGCTCTCTGCCGCCGTACCGTAAGACCATTCCGGACGGAGTGGCAAGACCCCGTTTGTTACGTTCTGTGTCACGATCCGGCCGCCGGACCGTCACCCTGACGCCCTGCGACCGGCCCGCCGCAGGTCAGGGAAACGGCAACGCCGTTGTCGTTCCGGGATCGGAACGAGCCGGAAATGCCGCGACCGGCAGCCTGTGCACCACCCACGGTCACCGCCGACGCACCCGTCGTCACCGAATCCGGAGGTCCACCTCTTGTCCATCGACATCACCGGTATTGCAACTGCTCTCAGTGGCAGTCGGGTGTTCGAGCTCGGCCACCCGATGCAGCGCGGGATGCCGGTGCACCCGAACCACCCGCCCTACTACTTCACGATGGGCAAGCGGCACGGCGACTCCTACCGCGAGGGCGGGTACAGCGCGGCGAACGACGTGATGATGCTGAGCGGGCACCACGGCACGCACATGGACGCACTGGGCCATGTGTCGGTGAATGACCGCCTGCACGGCGATGTCGTGGCGAGCGACGTGCAGCGGGGGCTGAAAGGCCTGACCGACAAGGACATCTCGCAGCAGGCACCGGTGGTCGCGCCGGCCGTGGTGCTGGATCTGCCGGGTCTGCTCGGGATCGGATCACTGGAGCCAGGTCATCTGATCACCGAAGAGCAGTACGACGCGGCGCTGGACCGGCAGGGCGTGACCGTCGGCCGCGGCTACGTGGTGCTGTTCCGCACCGGCTGGGCACAGCGGTGGAACAGCCCGGCCGACTTCTACCCGGCGGACGGCGCGCAGCCCGGACCGGGCGCCGACGTGGCACGACGGCTGTCCGCGGCGGGCGTGATCGCGGCCGGGAGTGACACCATGTCCTTCGAGTGTGTCCGACCCGGGCAGAACTCGATGCCCGGCCACAGCCACCTGCTGGTGGAGGCCGGCATCCCCATCATGGAGATGCTCGACCTGGAGGAGGTGAGCGCGGCCGGCGTGCACCGCCTGCTGTTCGTCGCCCTCCCCCTGCGCATCGTCGGCGCCACCGGCTCGCCGATCCGGCCCATCGGCATCGGCTGAGCCGGGCGCCTCCATACTTCGGCTGAGCTGTACCGCCTTCATACTTCGGTTGAGCTGCACCGCCTTCATACTGAACCCACCTGCACGAACCCTGAGGAGAACCGTGACCATCACCGAACCGGCGGCGTTCCCGGAGCCCGACCTGTCCCCGATGATCCCGCACTTCACCACGGCCAAGGCCTGGGCGGACCCGACGCTGCCGGTGCTGACCCGCGGCGAGGGCGTGTGGGTCGAGGACACCAAGGGCCGTCGTTACTTCGACGGGCTGTCCGGCCTGTTCTGCAGCAACCTGGGCCACGGCCGGGCGGACCTGGTCGCGGCCGCGTCCGAGCAGATGTCCCGGATGGCGTTCTTCCCGACCTGGGGCGCCGCCCACGACGTCGGCCTGCAGACCGCCGCGGCGATCACCTCGCGCGCGCCGGAGGGCCTGGACGCGGTGTTCTTCGTCAGCTCCGGGTCGGAGGCGGTGGAGTCGGCGGTCAAGCTGGCCCGCACCTACCACCTGGCGAACGGCGAGCCCGGCCGTTACAAGGTCATTTCCCGTGACTTCTCCTACCACGGAACCACTCTCGGTGCGCTGTCGGTGACCGCGGTACCGCGTTTCCGTGAGCCGTACCTCCCGATGCTGGGCGACTTCGTCCGGAATGTGCCGAACACCCTGCGCTCCTCCCCCGCCCCGGGCGGCGGCGCCGGCGACCTGTCCGGCGTGCAGGCGATCGAGGACCTGATCCTCGCGGAGGGCCCGGAGACGGTGTCCGCGGTGTTCGCCGAGCCGGTGCAGAACGGCGGCGGCGCGATCGTCCCGCCGGAGGGCTACTGGCAGGCGCTGCGCGCGGTGTGCGACAAGTACGGGGTGCTGCTGGTCGCCGACGAGGTGATCACCGGGTTCGGCCGGCTGGGCACCTGGTTCGGCAGCGAGTACTTCGGCGTCGTCCCCGACCTGATCACCTTCGCGAAGGGCGCCACCTCGGCCTACGTGCCGTTCGGCGGCGTGCTCACCAAGTCCTCGATCACCGGCACCATCGCCGGCTCGGAGCTCGGCTGGTTCGCCCACGGCTCGACCTTCGGTGCGCACCCGGTCGCCAGCGCGGTGTCCCTGGCCACCATGGACGCGATGGAGAAGGAGCAGGTGCTGGAGAACGTCAACCTGCGCAAGGGCGACCTGCTCGGCGGGCTGCAGCGCATCGCGCAGGGCACCCCGTTCATCCGCGAGGTCCGCGGCACCGGGTTCTTCTACGCCATGGAGATCGTCGCCGACCGCGACTCGGGCCAGGAGCTCTCCGCCGGCCAGCGGGCCGGGCTGCTCGGAGGCGTGCTGATGCGCGCGATGCGCTCCGCCGGGGTCCTGCTGCGTCCCGACGACCGCGGACCCGCCAGCATCGTCGTCTCCCCGCCGCTGGTCACCGACGGCACCGAGCTCGACGAGATGCTCAACCGCACCGAGCAGGTCGTCGCCATCATGGCCGACTGGCTCCGGGAGAACTCCTCGCTCTGAGTTCGCCTTCCTTCTGTCGTCCGGGCCCGGTGGCTGTTGCCGCCGGGCCCGGTGGCGTTCCCGGGTGTTCCCGTCCGGGGTTCCGGAGGCGGCGGGTCGGAGGCGCGGGCGCGGGCGCGGAGAGGTCAGGCGCCGAATCCGGGACCGAAACCATCGGCCAGCGACGGAAACGGTCCCCGATCCGAGCAGCGAGGTGGAAGACGGCTCCGGGTCACTGGCCGAGCGAATCCGGGACCGAAACCATCGGCCCGCGACGGAAACGGTCCCCGATCCGGGCAGCGACGTGGGGGACCGCTCAGGGCCGGGGGCCGAGCGAATCCGGGACCGAAACCATCGGCCCGCGACGGAAACGCGTCCCCGATCCGGGCAGCGGCCTGAGAGGCGGCGCCCGGCGGGCGCGGAGAGGTCAGGCGCCGAATCCGGGACCGAACCCATCGGCCAGCGACGGAAACGGTCCCCGATCCGGGCAGCGGCGGGCGGTGTCGGCCACACCGGCCGGGGAACGACGAACCCCGGGCCCGGCGGCGCGGCGCCGTCGGACCCGGGGAGTTCAGGGGTGAGGTGGGGATCAGCCGAACTGGAAGGAGCGCTTGGCCATCCCGTACCAGAAGCCGTCGATCACCGAATCGCCTGCGGGGGAACCACCTTCGGATGCCGCCCCGAGCGAGACGAAGAGCGGCGCGAAGTGCTCGGTGCGCGGGTGTGCCCGGGCGGCGGCGGGGGCCTTGTCCATGAAGTCGAGGACGGCATCGATGTCGCCGGCACCGACGGTCTCCCTGGCCCAGGCGTCGAACTCCCGCCCCCACTGCGGTGCCTTGCCGGTGACGTCGCCGAACACGGCCTCGCTGAGGTTGTGGGTGGTGAAGCCGGACCCGATGATCAGCGTGCCCTCGTCGCGCAGCGGCGCCAGGGTGCGGCCGAGCTCGAACAGCTCCCGCGGGTCCAGCGTCGGCATGGACACCTGGAGCACCGGGATGTCGGCCTCGGGGAACATCTCGACCAGCGGCACGTAGGCGCCGTGATCCAGGCCACGGTTCGGGTCCTGGTACACGGGGCGGCCGGGCTTCGCGACGAGCTTCGCCACCGACTCGGCCAGTTCGGGAGCGCCCGGCGCGGCGTAGGTGACGTCGTAGTAGTGCTGCGGGAAGCCCCAGAAGTCGTAGGTCAGCGGGACCGTCTCGGTGGCACCGACGGTCAGCGGTGCGGCCTCCCAGTGCGCGGAGACGACCAGGATCTGCTGCGGCTTCGGCAGGTCGGTGCTCCAGGCGGCGAGCTGACCGGTCCAGGTCTCGTCGTCGGCGAGCGGCGGCGCCCCGTGGGACAGGTACAGCACGGGCTGGCGGTCGACGGCGGGTGCGGTCATCTCGGGTTCTCGATCCTCTCGGGCTTCGCCGTCCACGCTACGCCCGGTTGGTTGAACTTTCAATCAAAGCGGCGTGTCGTTAGACTACGGAAGTGTCCGATTCCCCCTGGTTGTCCGCTCCGCAGCAGCAGGCATGGCGTACCTACCTCGCCATGCGCGCTGCCCTCGAGTCGCGGATCGAACGCGACACCCAGCGGTCGGCCGGCATGCCGCACGCCTACTACCTGGTCCTCGCGATGCTGTCCGAGGCGGAGGACCGCACCCTGCGGATGAGCCAGCTCGCGGAGTTCGCCCAGATGTCGCAGTCCCGGCTGTCGCACGCCGTCGCCCGGCTCGAGGAGTCCGGGTGGGTGAAGCGCCGGTCGGCTCCGGAGGACCGACGTGGGCAGCTGGCCACCCTCACCGATGCCGGCTGGGAGGTACTGGTGGCTGCGGCCCCGGCCCACGCGGAGACGGTGCGGTCGATCATGTTCGACTGCCTGTCCGCCGAGCAGGTGCGGCAGCTCACCGAGATCTGCGCGATCGTGCTGAAGCGCGCGGAGGACTGAGCTGATCCGCGGTCGGCGCCGGGGATCGGCATGACACCGGTCGAGATCCTGGCGTTCGTCGTCGGTCCGGCGCACCGGTTCGTCGGGCGCCCGGCGGACGGCCCGGCACCGGTACCACCCGGCGGCGAGAGCCCGCCGGGGATCGAGATCCGTTCCGGGCTCGGCATCGTCGGTGATCGCTACTTCAACCGGCCGGCCCACCGGGACGCGTCCGTCACGCTGATCGCCATCGAGTCGCTGACCGCCGTGGCCGAGGAACTCGGAGTGCCGCTCTTCGATCCTGTCCTGGCCCGGCGGAACCTCGTGCTCTCCGGACTGCCGGACCTGGACGCCCTTGCCGGACGCCGCTTCTCGCTGGACTCGGGCTCCGGGCCGGTCGAGCTGCAGGGCGGGCGCCCGGCACGGCCGTGCGCCTGGATGGACATCGTGCTGGCACCGGGTGCGTTCCGCGCACTGCGCGGCCTGGGTGGGGTGCGTTGCCGGCCGACGAGCTCCGGATCGCTGCGGATCGGTCCCGCGATCCTCGACCTCCTGGACTGACACCGGCGGTACTCCGATCGGGCGACAATTTTCATTGTCGTTGACAACGCACGTTGTCGTCGACAGGATCTGTGTGCATGCAGCTGCAGGAGATGTACGACTACATCGCCGCTCTTCTCGCCGATGCCGCGATCCGGCCCGACGACGAGGACGAGACGGCGTTCGAGCTCCGGAAGCTCGCCCTCATCGCCCGGGCCCGGGTGGTGCTGGACATCATCGAGGCGCAGACCGTGCACGAGCTGCGCAGCACGGTTCCGCAGACCAGTTACGGCGACATCGGTCTCGCCCAGGGCATCAGCAAGCAGGCCAGTCGCATCCGGCACACCAAGCTCGACCAGGTGCTCAAGGTGCACCAGCTCGACGGTCGCCGGCACTCCATGTCCAAGGCCGTGGTGCCGCCCCGGCACCGCCGGACCGCCGCACCCACGCGGCGCGCACGGCGCGAAGGCACCACGTCCTGAACCGTCCTCCCGGGCTGCATCACGCCAGGGACAGCAGTTCCGGCGCCGAACACCGGCGCGCTCATCGACAGGTGAGCCACACCAAGGCACGTCACGGTTCCGCCACATCACCGACGCCCGCGATCGCGGCCGTCCGCACAGAGAGGCACCACCATGTCCGATCCCAAGACCGTCACCAGGCACACCGGCGCGTTCTTCGGCGCCGCGCTCGCCTTCCTCGCCATCACCCTGCTGTGGAACACCGTCAACCTGGCCATGCTCGACATCGCCGTGGAGCAGCGCTATTCCATGGCGATGGGCATCCTGTCCGCGGTGTTCGCCACCGTCGTCGTCTCCAAGGTCGTCCGTGACCGCGAGGAGGCCAACGAGCTGGTCAACGGCATCCGCCGGGCCCGCTACGAAGAGGTGCTCGCCCACTCCCCCGCGCCGGGCCTGGGCCACCTCTGATCCACGGGCCGGCCGGAGCCGAGTGCGCAGCTCGACCGCACCCGCCCGGCCGGCTCAGCTTCCCCGAGGCCCACGAGACCTGTCGAGATCGACCTCCCTGACGAAGGTGTCGATGTCGCGCAGCAGCGCCGGGCCGGCGGCTGAGCCGTTGATCATGAAGCCGTGGCCGGTGTCCGGGTAGACCCGGACGATCACCGGGGCGCCGGCCCGGGCCAGATCGGTGGCCCACCCGCTGACCACCTCCGGCGGGAAGGTGCGGTCGTCGGATCCCTGGGCGATCAGGAACGGCGGAGGTCGCCGGCCGGACGACCGCAACCAGGTCAGCGGTGATGCCGATGCCCGGGCCGCCTGCACCACCTCCGGATCCTCGACACCAGCTACACCGCACAGCATGTCGATGCTCTCCCGCAACGATGGATCCGGCTCCCACCCGTCGAGTCGCCCCGGCCCGTACACCGAGACCACCCCGTCCGGGAACACCTGCTCGTCCGGGTCCAGTGCGAGCAGCGCCGCGAGGTGGCCACCGGCCGAACCACCTGCGACGACCACCGTCCGCACCGTCGGCCATGCGGTCGCGAGATGCTCGCGGAACACCCGCCACCCGGTCCGCAGGTCATCCAGTTTGTCGGCGAGCACGGAACCGGGATCCAGGCTGTACCCCGCGCTACCGACGACATGCCCGGCAGCGGCGAACTTCTCCTGCTGCACCCGGTACATCGACCGGTCGCCGCGGTACCAGCTGCCGCCGTGGACCAGCAGCAGGGCGGTGGTCGGAGCGGCCACCACCGGACCGAGCACGTCCACGGCGGACGTGGCCGCCGTGGCACCGGGGTAGCGGAGTGCGAGGATGCCGCGAGATCCGGCGTCAGAGTCCGGCGACACGCACCGCCACCTGCTCCGGGGACGGCAGCGCCCGCATGATCGCGGCCACCTCCGCCGGATCCGCCGCCATCGCGGGTGGCCGGACATCGCCGACGTCGAATCCGGACCAGCGTAGGCCCTGCTTCACCACGGCGACGTTCCGGCGTCCGCCGTCGACGTTGCGCAGCCGCTCGAACGGGCCGACCGACCCGAGAAGCCAGTCCAGAACCTCACTGTCACCGACGGCTGCGGCACGGTGCACGGCCAGTGCCAGGTCCGGCCGGATGTTCGCCAGCCCGGAGGTGAATCCGCGGATGCCCAGCTCCGCGGTGGCGGGCACCCGGGCCTCGGCGGAACCGTTGATCCACACGCATCCGTCGTCACCGTCGGCCAGCCGACCCAGCAGCCCGACATCTGCTGCTGCGTACTTGATCCCGGCCACCTCCGGTCGGTCCGCCAGCGCCCGCAGCGCCGAGCCGGACACCCGGCCGGACCGGGTGTACAGCACGGCCGGCAGGTCGATCCGGTCCAGGACGGCGTCCCAGAACGCGTGGATGCCGACGCTGTCGGTGAGCGGATCCAACGGCTCGTGCAGCATCACCGCCCGGTACCCGAGATCGGCAGCCATCGTTGCACCGTCGAGGATCTCGGCCAGACTGCCGGCCAGACCGGCCAGTCCCAGTGCCGGACCGGCGCCGTCGGCGACCGATCGGAGGTGTGCACGCCGCTCGACCGGAGTCAGCTGGAACACCTCGGCGGTGTTGCCCAACGCCGTCACGGCGTGCACACCGCCGGCGGCGATCCGCGCGACCAGCGCCGTGCATCGTTCCTCGTCGACGGCGGCGGTGCCGTCCCGGAACGGCGCCACCACCACGCACACCACCCCTTGCAGGGCGTCGCGGAGAGAATCGGCAGTGCCCACGGCACCACCGGAGCCGAGCTGTTCGGTCATGGTCGGCCTGCTTCCGGGAGAGGTGTCGGGGTCGGGGAGGGCGGTTCGGCGTCCGGCGGCCGGGCCTGTGCGGTGAGGCCGCCGTCCACGGTGATCACCTGCCCGGTGAGATAGGCCGCCGCCGGCGAGCAGAGGAAGGCGACCACACCGGCGACGTCGTCGGCGTCGCCGACCCGGCCCAACGGCACGGCGGCGGCGAGCGCGGCGTGGGCGGCGGTGCCGACGGGTGCGGTGCGATCGTTCGAGATGCTGCCCGGTGCCACGCTGTTCACCCGGATCCCGTGCGGGGCGAGATCCAGCGCCATCGCCCGCGCGGCCGCCTCCACGGCGCCCTTGCCGGCGTCGTAGACGACGGCGCCGCGGTGCGCCCGGCTGGCGCCGATGGAGCTGATCATCACGATGCCACCGGATCCGCGTGCTGCCATCCGGGCCGCCACCGCCCGGCTCACCACGAAGGTGGCGCGGGCGCCGACGGCGAACGAGGTGTCCCAGTCGGCGACCTGCGCCTGCAGGAACGGGACCCGGCCGACCGTCGGCAGCGCGGCGTTGTTGACGAGATGGTCCGGTACCCCGACGGTGTCGCAGACCTGCAGCACCATCGCGTCCACCGCGTCGTCGTCGGACACGTCAGCCGTCGCAGGCACCGCGCGGCCGCCGTCCGCACGGATCAGCGCGACCGCGCGGTCGACCTCGGCCGGATCCGGCCCGTTCACCGCCACCAGCAGGCCGTCGGCGGCCAGCCGGCGGGAGATCGCCAGGCCGATGTTCCGGGCACCCCCGGTCACCAACGCGACGCCCCGGGAGTCCGGATCCGCGGCACCGTTCACCCCCGACCCCACCATCAGGTCTCGCCCTGCAGTGCTTCGTCGACCGCACACGAGGACTGCATGATGTGCTCCCGCATGACCTGCTCGGCCGCCGCCGCGTCGCCGGCCCGGAACGCCTCCAGCACCGCCCGGTGCTCCTTGGCCTCGGTGGTCCAGGTGGGTGTGCGCCGCCACCCGGCCATCGCCGCGAGGATGGCGAGATCCTGGAGCCGGTCCAGGAAGTCGACCAGGAACTGGTTCCCGCTCATCGAGTAGAGGTGCCGGTGGAACTGCCGGTTGGCCAGGCCCAGGGCGACCCGGTCGTCCGCCTCCAGCGCGGCGTCCGCCCGGGCCAGCGCCTCGGCCGCGGCGTCGGAGGACGCGCCGCGCTCGGCCGCCAGCCGCACGCAGAGCGGTTCGACGCCGAGCCGGGCGTCGTAGACCTGCTTGGCCAGGTCCGCGTCCATGGTGCGGACGACCACCTTCTCGTAGCTGGACACCTGCACCAGCCCGGTGGTGTGCAGCAGCTTCAGCGCCTCCCGCACCGGTGTCTTGGACACCCCGAGCTGGGCGGCGAGCTCCCGTTCCACCAGCGGCTTCCCGGGCGGGAACTCGCCGGACACGATGGCGGACCGGATGGCGTCGCGGACCTGCTCGGTGAGCGAGACCGGAGCCTTGAGAATCGGTTCCATCTGGGTGCCTTTCGCCGGGGGTGGTGCTGGTGTCGGTACTGGAACGGGCTGCTGCGGTGGACGGGTGATTCAGGTCAGGACGAGGACTGCGCGGCGCTGTACTCGGTGGCCAGCTCCGTGGCGATGGTGTCACCACCGCCGCTCCGGAACGCACTCACCGCGGCGTCCCAGCTGGACATGTCGGCCCGGCCGGTGACGATCGCGCTGATCGCGTCGGAGACCGCCTTGTTGAGCGCGACCCCCTTCTGGTCCTGGGTCGCACTGGCCAGGCCGAGCGACGGGTCCACCAGACCCTTGGGCTGCAGCGCCTCCTGCACGTCGAAGGCGCGCTGGGTGACCGCCTTGTCGCCGGGACACTGGATGACGTCCGGCGCATCACCCAGGTACTTGCCGATCGGGACCGTGTTGGCGCTCTCCGTCTCGGCCAGCTTGGTGGGCTCCGGGCCGTTCGCGGTACGGGTGAAATGCACGCCCTCCACCCCGTAGTTCAGCAGCTCGTTCTCCTTCGACCCGTACGGTGCGGCGGCGAAGTCGGCGATCCGCAGCAGCATCTTCAGCCGCTCCGGGTCGGACTTCTTGAAGACCACGTACCCGAAGAGACCGCCGAAGAGCCAGGAGGTCTGTCCCGGCGAGAACGGGAAACCGACGTCGGTGGTGAAGGTGTCGCCGATGCGGCCCTGGTACGTGCCGTTGAAGTAGTTGGCGAAGGAGCCCGACAGCGCACCGACGTTGCCGGCGTAGTACTCGTTGAACATGTCGGACTGCCCTGCGGTCACCGATGCCGGGTGGAACAGGCCGTCGGCGAAGGCCTTTCGCGACATCTCGATGGCGGCGCGGAACTCCGGGGTGGCGTAGGTCGACGAGAAGGCCCCGCCGCCGTCCACCGCCCACTGGTTCGGGGCGCCGAGCGCACCGGCGAAGTAGTTCTTCACCAGCCACTCCGAGTCGAAGGTGCCCAACGGGTAGAAGGATCCGCCGCGTTCCTCGGCAACAGCGGTGGCGAACTGCTCCATGGTCCAGTCGTCGGTGGCACCGACCGCGTCGAGGTGGTCGCGGTTGACGTGCAGCACGTTGGTCATCCGGGCCCGGACGATCGGGATGCCGTAGATCTTGCCGCCGATGCGGCCCATCGCCTGCCAGGCGTAGGTCGGCAGGTTGGCCAGGTTCGGGTAGTCCTTGATGGCATCGCCGGAGAGGAACTCCGTCAGGTCAGCGCACTGGCTCGCGACGAACTCCCGGATCCGCGGCGCCGCGGTCACCAGCATCATGTCGGTCAGCTCACCGCCTGCCATGATCGTCGCCAGCTTGTTCTGGTACTCGGCGGCGGGCACCAGGTTCATCCGGATGTCCGCGTTCATCGCCTCGTTGATCGCGGTCCAGAGCTTGTTCTGGCCCACCGGTGCCGGCGGCGGGCTGTAGGTCATCAGGGTAGCGGTGACGGCGCTGCCGTCACCGGGCGCCGAGGCCACCGACGTGACCAGCTTGTCGGGGTAGGTGAAGTAGCCGTTGAGACCGCCGGACACCTTCGACACCAGGTCCGGCGGCGGCACCTCGGCGGCGGTGTAGGTGGGCCACGGTGCCTGGCTGGTGCCGGCGTTGCCGATCGCGGCCCGGTCGCCGCCGGACCCCCCGCAGCCGGCCAGCCAGGGGCCGGTCAGGGCGGCGGCGGCGCCGGCTCCGAGCAGTTTGAATGCGGTGCGGCGGGTGATGGCCGTCATGTCAGGTGTCTCCTTCGACAGCTCGACGGGGAGGACGGGGAAGCGGAACGGTCACAGCACGGGACGTGCTGCACAGAAACGGATCTCATGACTTCACTGCTCCGGTGAGGACACCGGACATGAAGTGGCGCTGCAGGAACGGGTAGACGCAGATGATCGGCAGCATGGCCAGGACGACCACGGCCATCTGGATGGAGTTGGGGGCGCTGACCATCGCCTCGGCGTTGGCCAGGCTGCCCGCGATGGGTGAGCCCTGGATGACGTACTGCCGCAGCACCAGCTGGATCGGCCACTTCGCCGAGTCGTCCAGGTAGAGCACGGCACCGAAGAAGGAGTTCCAGTACTGGACCGCGTAGAACAGTCCCACCACGGCGACCGCGGCCTTGGACAGTGGCAGCACGATGCGGGTGAGGATCCGGACCTCGCCGGCGCCCTCGATCTTCGCCGCCTCGATCAGCTCGTTCGGGATCCGCTGGAAGAAGCCGCGCAGCACCACCAGGTTGAAGGCGTTGACCAGCACCGGCACGATCAGCGACGCGTAGGTGTCCTTCAGGCCCATGCCGGTCACCACCAGGTAGGTGGGGATCATGCCCGGGGTGAACAGCAGGGTGAATAGCACCAGCAGGGTGATCGGCTTGCCCGCGAAGGTGTTCGGCCGGGACAGGGCGTAGGCCATGCCGATCGTGCACAGCAACGACAGCGTCGTGCCGACGATCGTCACCCCGGCGCTGATCAGAGTGGCCCGGGTGACGACCCCGCCGGTCAGCACCTCCCGGTAGGCGTCGAAGGTCGGGTCGGTCGGCCAGATCACCCAGCCGCCGTTGGCGATGACCTCCTGCTGGCCGGCCAGGCTGGTGGAGACCACGACCAGGCACGGCAGCAGGACCAGGGCGACGACCACCACCAGCGCGAGGACCTTCAGCACCGTGATCGCCGGGTGCGGAGCGGGCTGCCAGGCCGGCCGCCGCGGCGCCTTGACCTTCGGCTCCGCGGTGCTGCGCCGGCTCGAGAACGCGACGGTCATCGGTACAGGCCCTCCTCGCCGAGACGGTGTGCGAGCTTGTTCGCCAGGATCACCAGGCCGGCGCCGAGGATCCCCTTGATCAGGCCGACGGCGCTGGCGTAGCCCCAGTCCCCGCCGAGCACACCGGTGTAGTAGACGAAGGTGTCGAGCACCTCGCCCGCCTCCGGTCCGACCGAATCCCGTTGCAGCAGGATCTGTTCGAAGCCGACGGACAGGATGTCGCCCAGCTTCAGGATGAACAGCAGGACGATCAACGGGCGGATCGCCGGCAGCGTGACGTGCCAGGTGCGGCGGGCCCAGCCGGCGCCGTCGATGGCGGCCGACTCGTAGAGCTGCTCGTCGACGTTGTAGAGCGCGGCCAGGAAGATGATCGTGCCCCAGCCACAGTCCTTCCAGATGATCTGGGCGACCATCAGCGGCTTGAAGGCGTCGGGGTTGGCGATCACGTCGATGGTGCCCAGGCCGGCGTCGCCGAGCCAGCCGTTCAGCACGCCGGTGCTGGACAGGAACTGCTGGAACAGCGCGACCACGATGACCCATGAGATGAAATGCGGCAGGTAGACGACGCTCTGCACGAACTTCCGGACCGGTGCCGCGGTGATGCTGTGCAGCAGCATCGCCAGCGCGATCGGCGCCGGGAAGAAGAAGATCAGTTGCAGGGCCGACAGTTCCAGCGTGTTCAGCGCCGCGTGCCACATGGCCGGGTCGGTGAACAGTTTCTCGAAGTTGCCGAAGCCGACCCAGTCGGAACCGCTGACGCCGAGGAACGGCACGTAGTCCTGGAACGCGATGCCGTAGCCGAACAGCGCGCCGTAGTGGAAGACGAGGAAGTACACGAGGGCCGGCGCGAGCAGTGCCAGCAGCACCAGATCGCGCCGGAACCGACCCCGCCGGCGGCCCGGTGCGGATCCTGGTACGTGCTCGGTGGGTGCCCCGGCCGTCGGACGCGCGGGGCCGCCAACAGGCTGTTGACCTGCGGCGACGACCGCAGGAACGACCTCCTGGGGCGAGCGCGACGACGTTGACGGCATGACGGCATATTGCTATACCAAGTACCAGCCGTCAAGACACACCGTGGTGCCGACAGCGAGGAGAATGGTCAGATGGTCCCGGGATCCACCAGCGCAGTCCCCCGCCCACCGGTGGTCGCGGTCAGCGACATCCGGCCGCCGGTCACCAACTACGGGGCGAATCCCGGTCCCACCAAACATCTCCGGGCGGTGGAGTCGATCGACCGGGTGCTCGTGCTGGGTGCCGCCGGTTTCCCGCCCGGCGTGCCGCCCACCGTGACCGGTCCGGCCCGGGTGGAGCCGGTGGGCACGAACGGTGACCACGGTCTGCTGCTCACCGACGGCTCCGTGGTCACCGATCCCGTACCGCCGACCGCGGCGCCGGTGGCGTTCGGGGTCCGCTGGCGTCCCGGCGCCGCGCTGCAGGCGGAGATCCTGGGCGCCGACGGTGCGGTCATCGGCCGGGTCGTGGTGCTTCCGGATAGAAACCGTTGGCACGACGTCCGTCTGGTGGTCGCCCCGGCAGGGCACCGGGTCGCCGTGGTGGTGGACGGAGTGCACCGCACGCCGGCGTCGCTGTCCGGCACCGCGGGCGAAGGACTGCTGGTCACGGGCGTGCGGTGGTCCGGCGACGGACATCTGGACCGCTGCGGCGTGCACACCGCACCGCTGCCCGACCACCGACTGCTCGCCACGGATCTGTTGCGCCCGCGCTCCGCCGCCGCACTGGGCGAAGCGGGCTGGGCGGTCGGCGCCGAGACCATCGACCGCGACTTCACCCGCTGGGCGGAGTTCGGTCGGTGGCTGGGCCCGCTCGGCGCGACCGGTGTGCGACTGCAGGCGGGCTGGGCACGCACCGAACCCGTTCCTGGGCAACGGGACTGGGCGTGGCTGGACGCGATCGTGCACGACGCCGTCGCCCAGGGGGTGCGGCCGTGGGTGCAGCTCTCCTACGGCAACCCGGCCGTCGAGGGCGGCGGCACCGCGGCGGTGAGCAGTCCGCTGCCGACCGGCCCGGCACTGGAGGCGTGGGACAGCTGGGTGGACGATCTGGTGCGCCGGTACGCGGACGTGGTCACCGACTGGGAGATCTGGAACGAGCCGGAGATCCAGCACCTGCCGCTCGAGGACTACCTGGCCTTCTTCGTCCGCACCGCCCGGGTGGTGCGGAGCGCCCAGCCCACCGCCCGCATCCACGCACCCGGCGCCGGCGGGGCCGACCTGTACACCCTGGACCTCGTGCGGGCGCTGCACCGGGACGGGAACCTGGACCTGCTGGACGCCGTCAGCTACCACCACTACGCCCCGCTGCCCGAGGCCCGCTACCCGGCGATCGAGGCACTGCGAGCAGCGCTGCGCGTGACCGTTCCCGGTCGCGAGCTGCCGCTGGTGCAGGGCGAGAGCGGTGCGCCGTCCGCCCCTGGCTACGGGGCGATGGCCGACATCCGCAGCCCGGGCATCGTCTGGGACGAGTGGACGCAGGCGGCCTGGAACCTGCGGCGCGCCATCGGCGACCGGGCCCGCGGCATCCGGACCTGCCACTTCGGTCTGTGCGACATGGTGTACACCGGTGCGGTGAACACCAAGGGGCTGCTGGCGGTGAACCCGGCCGACCGGTCGGTGGTGCGGGCGAAGGCGTCGTATTACGCGCTGCAGCACCTGTTCTCGCTGCTGGACCGGCGCTACCGACCCGCACCCGTCACCGTCGTCGCGCACCACGAGGCGCCGCCGCTGGTGGCCCACGCCTTCGACGGTCCGGCCGGGGCGCTGGTCGCGTGCTGGGCCGACGGGCAACCGGAGCCGCTGCCGCGCCGGGACCGGCCGTGCGACCTGGAGCTGTTCGGCGTGGTGTTCGAGGCGCCGGCCGCCGTCGATCCGGTGTCCGGCGCGATCCATCCGCTCCCGCCCGGCACCTGGAGTCGCACCGCCACCGGGATCCGGCTCCACGACCTGCCGATCGGCACGATGCCGGTGCTGGTCGTCGAGTCCGCCGCGCTCGACGGGTCCGCGCCCGATGTGTCGGAACCCGGCAGCTCCGGCGCTGCTGCGGATGCCGGTGGTCGCTGATGCCGGTGATCTCCGACGTCCGGCTGACGTCGGTCAACACCCCGCGGACGAACGGCGCGGTGTGCGGGCACGTGATCGTCGAGCTGCTGACCGACCACGACCCCGACGCTCCGGTCGGGCTGGGCGAGATGTCCGACCTGCAGCACCTGCCGCGCTACCACCCGGACGTCGCCGACCTGCAGGGCACCCTGCGCGAGTTGCTCGTCGGCCGCGACAGTCTCGACCTCACGGCGCTCACCGCCCTGATGGAGCAGAACTTCCCGCAGGGCGGCTACGTCTACGACAAGAGCCGGGCCATCCGCTGCGGGGTCGACCTGGCGCTCTGGGATCTCAACGCGCGGTCGCTGGGTCTCCGGGTGTGCGACCTGCTGGGCGGGGCGGTGCGGGACGCCCTGCCGATCGCATACCCGGTCTTCCGGGCGCTGACCCCGGCGGACGTCGAGGCCAACCTGGCACAGGTGGACACGGTGATGGCGACCGGGCAGCGCACCTTCCGGGTGTACGCCGGGCGGGACCTTGCCCTGGATGAGCAGTTCCTGCGGGCCGTCCGGGACCGCCACGGTGACTCGATCGTGCTGAAATCGCTGGACTTCTCGAACCTGCTCGGCTGGAAGCAGGCGTGCGCCTTCGTCGAGCGGGTGGCGGACCTGGGCATCGACCTGGTCGAGTCGCCGGCCCGGACCGACGACCTGGCCGGGCTCACACTGGCCGCGCAGCGGCTGCCGGTGCCGGTCAGCGAGCACGTGCACTCGTACCGACAGGCGTTGCAGCTGGCCGACTCCGGGGTCGACGTCTTCAACGTCAGCATCATCGCGATCGGTGGTATCACCCCGATCCGCACGGTGATCGCCATCGCCGAGGCGGCCGGCAAGGAGTGCCTGCTGGGCACCACCCAGGAGCTCTCCATCGGCACCGCCGCCGCGGCGCACGTCGGTGTGGCGATGCGGGCCATCACCCTGCCCAGTGATCCGGTCGGCCCCCTGCTCTACACCACCGACGTGGTGCGGCAACCGGTCTCGTTCGCCGGTGGACGGCTGTGGGTGCCGGACGGGCCGGGGCTCGGCATGGAGCTGGACCCGGAGCGACTCGCCGCCGCCGCCGGGCCACTCAGCTGGTCCGGTACCACTGCGACCGCCGTCGTCGATCGCCGGGCCGGGTCGACCGGATGACACCCGCCGTCCGGCAGGAGGTCTGGGCGCACCCGGTGTCGTTCGCGACGGACCCGGACCGCTGGGCGGGCGAGCTGGCATCCTGGGGCGCCACCGGGGTCCGGCTGGCGCACGTGTACCACTCCGGCCGCTGGCTGCTGTCCACCACCTCGCCCGGCCGCACGGTGGCGCTGCCGTCCGGCTCCTGGTGCCCCGACACCCCCGGTCCGTGGCCGGTGGTCGACCGGGACCTGCTGCCGCGGGCGGTCGAGGCGCTGCGCGCGGCCGGCCTGCACGTCATCGCCTGGACGGTCGGGCTGCATTCCGGTGCGGCCGTCCGGCAGCGGCCGGAGTGGGCCGCACGCAACGCGTTCGGCGATCCGCTCGCGCACGCGCTGTGCCCGGCCCACCCCGGTGTGGTCGGGGCCGCGGCGGACCTGGTCGCCGCGATCGCCGCTCGCGAGGTGGACGGCATCGACCTCGAGGCCTTCGCCCACCTGGGCCACCGGCACGACGGCACCCACCACAAGGGCGAGGACCGGCTCCGCCCCGCGGACCGCTGGATGCTGTCGGTCTGCTTCTGCCGTTCCTGCGAGAGCGCCTACAGCGAGGTCGGTCTCGATCCCTCCCAGGTGCAGGATCACATCGTGCGGGCGATCGGCCGACAGTTGGCCGCGCCGGCCGTCTCCGGGGACACGGCCGACGATCTCACCACGGCGCTCGGTACCGGGGTCCCCGCACTGCTGGCCGCTGTCCGAGCCGCAGCGGTGGAGTTGCTGCTGCGCCGGGTCGCCGGCGCGGCCGGCGGGACCCCCTTGACCTTGCGGGCCACCACCGACCGCTGGCACACCGGCGGCAAGACGCCGGGTGATCCGGCCGCCCTGTCCGCCCTGGTCGGCGGACTCACCATCAGCGACCTCACCGGTGCGGGCACCCTCGCCGCCGAGTGGGCCGCCGTCCCGGCACCGGCCCGGGCGACCGCGGGCCTGGTGCCGGGCACCGGCCGACGTCCCGACGGGGCGGCGACCGCCTGGTACGCCTTCGATCTCGCCCCCGCGGGTGCCCTGGCCGAAGCACTCGCCGGTCAGCCACCGAGCAGCGGGCGGGCGGCCCCGGCGAACCAGTCGTAGCCGGCCGGTGCGTCGCCGAACGCCCACTCCGACGGCACCGCGGTGTCCGTCCAGTCCAGCGGCCGCGCCGGCGGCCGGGGGCCGGCGGCAGTCGCGAAGGCCGTGCGCAGGTCCGACTCCTGCTCCGCTGTCAGCGATCCCGGCGCCGCCGAGACGAAGAGTGCGGTGCCGCTGCGGGCGAGGAGGTCGAGCCACTGCCGGTTCTCGTGCCAGTCGATCCGGTCGGTGATGCCCACGCAGTCCGCGTCGGTGGCGAAGAACGTGCCGTGCTGCGGCATCCGGAAGGCCAGGGTGTTGACGCCCAGGGTGCGGGTGCGCGCCCAGTCCACCCCGCTGGTGTCGTCGCCGGTGCGCTGCAGGGCGAAGAGCCCGGCAGCCAGGTGACCGACGGTGTTGCAGCCCAGCACCAGCGCCGGCCCGGCGGCGCCCGCGATCGCCCGGTACAGGTCCCGCAGGATCTCCACGGTGGTCCGGGTGGGGTCGGCGAACCGCAGCTCCGGATCGACCGGGTCCCAGCCCATGTCCCGCCCCCAGCGGCCGGTGACGTCGACGGTGGTGAAGTCGTGCTTGATCAACCGGTAGCCCTGGTCCACCAACCGGTGCACGTCCGCGGTGACCAGGTCGACGGTCTCCGGGACGCTGGGATCCGGAACCGTGCCGCCGGCCGTCTCCCGGAGCGTCGGCAGGTCCCCCGCGGATGCGGTGAGCAGTGGGCGGAACCAGATCCCCGGCCGCGCCCCGGCCGCCGCGATGTCCGTTGCCAGGGCGGACATGTCGGGGAACCGGTCGTTGCCCGACCGCCACGGGCCGCCGTTGAACCCGGGTGCCCACCCGGACTGCCAACCGTCGTCGACCACCATCCACGGCCGGTTCGGGTGGTCACCGGCCAGGTCCGCCAGCTGCCGGGCCTCCCCCAGGATCGCCGACGCCGAGCTGCGGCCGTAGGCGTGGTACCAGTTGTTCCCGCCGTACACCGGCTCCGGCGGCAGCACCGGGTCGGCACACATCTGCCGGCACAGCTGCAATGCTGTGGGGAACGGGTCCGCTCCGGTCACCGAGACCAGCTCCGCCAGGGCCACCACCCGGTCCCCCGGCCGGAGCGCCGCGGCCCCGGCACGCACATCGAGCAGCAGGCCGATGCCGCCCGCGTCCACCGACCACGCGCACCAGGCACCCGGGCCGGTCCGGACACCGATGCCCACGGTCG
Organism: Nakamurella alba; assembly: GCF_009707545.1. Taxonomy (NCBI): domain Bacteria; kingdom Bacillati; phylum Actinomycetota; class Actinomycetes; order Nakamurellales; family Nakamurellaceae; genus Nakamurella; species Nakamurella alba. The sequence continues at coordinate 54,417 of NZ_WLYK01000016.1, forward strand.
CCTCGTCGTGCTGCAGCAGGAAGTACCAGGGCAGCGGACGGTCCGCTGCGGGGCCACGCCACTCCAGATCGCCGTAGCCACGCTCCCAGTGGTCCCCGAGCACCCGCACGCCGGACGGGACCGGGACGGCCCAGCGCAGCCAGATCCTCGCGACGGCACCGTCCGACACCAGGGCGACGGAACCACCGTCGTCGAGGGTGACGAGCGCATCACCGCAGCCCCATCCGTCGGGGGTGCGGATCGCGTCCTGCCACGGGCCGGACGGGTCGTGCTGGATCTGCACGACGTCCGGTGCCCGCCGGACCGCGCCGGCGACCTCGTGCACCGATTCAGCCACGGGACCACCGCAGGGTCACGATCCGGAACGGCCGCAGGTCCAGCTCGACCCGGTGCGGATCGACCGGCGCCGGGGCGTCGGTCAGTGGGCGTTCCAGCAGGTCGGTGTACCGCACACCGGTCACCGGGACATCAACGGTCACCACGGCCTTCTCCCGCCCGCCGCCGGCCGCGAACAGCCGCGCCACCAGGTCGCCGCTGCCGTCCTCCGCCATCTTGACGCTCTCCACCACCACGGCGTCGTTGTCCACGGCCAGCAGCGGCGCGACCGGCGCGGCGACCTCGCGCTCGGGCAGGTTGATCCGGTAGCCCTCCCGCACCGCGTCGAGCACGGTGGCGCCCGGCACCACGGCGCAGCGCAGCCGGTGCCGCCCGAGATCGGTCTCCGGGTCCGGCCAGCGGGGTGCCCGCAGCAGCGAGAGCCGGACCGTCGTCGTGGTGCCGCCGTCCGGCCGGACGTCCCGGGTGACGTCGTGGCCGTAGGTGGAGTCGTTGACCACCGCCGCGCCGTACCCGGGCTCACCGACGTGCAGGAACCGGTGGGCGCAGATCTCGAACTTCGCCGCGTCCCAGGTGGTGTTGGTATGGGTGGGCCGGAGTACGTGGCCGAACTGCGTCTCGGCCGCGGACTCCGCGGCCCGGACATCCAGCGGGAAGGCGAGTTTGAGCAGCTTCTCCTGCTCCTGCCAGTCCGCGTCGACGGCCAGGTCGACGGTCGGTGATCCCGGCGTCAGCGAGATGGTGACGGTGAAGGTCGACGCGCCGTACGACCGCAGCACCTCGACACCGCCGTCCACGGGCCGGATCGTGGTGACGTCCCGGATGTCTCGCACGGTGTCGCGGTAGAACTCGTCGATGTCCCAGGCGTCCCAGTCGTTGGGCAGGTCGGGGTGGATCTGCAGCAGCCCGCCCACCGACCCGGGAGCGATTGCCTCCCGGCCGGTCGGGGCGTCGACCACCGATGCCAGATGTCCCTCGCCGTCGACGACCACCCGGACGAGACCGTTGTCCAGCAGCCAGGTCCCGCCGTCCTGCTCGCAGCTGACCGGTGTGGCCTCCGCCGGCACGGCGGCGCCACCGGCCGGGATCCCGCGTCGGGCGTGCGGTGCCGCGTTGGCCACCGCCGCTCCGGGTGTGCCGCCGCAGCCCAGCACCTGCAGGGCGCCGGCGATGATCTGCTCCAGTTCCGCGGTCACCGCGGCGTGGTCGTCCCGGGCCTGCCGGTTCACCCAGGCGATCGAGGATCCGGGCAGAATGTCGTGGAACTGGTTGAGCAGCAGCGTCTTCCAGAGACGGTCCAGCCGGGCGGCCGGGTACTCCGCGCCGGCCCGGACGGTCGCCGTGGTGCACCAGAGCTCGGCCTCCCGCAGCAGGTGTTCGTTGCGGCGGTTGCCCTGCTTGATCTTCGCCTGCGAGGTGTACGTACCGCGGTGGATCTCCAGGTACAGCTCCCCCCACCAGACCGGCGCGTCCGGGTACTCGGCCTGTGCGTCGGCGAAGAACTCGGCCGGTGTCCGGATCGACACCCGCGGGGAGCCCGCCAGGTCCGCCAGACGCGCTGCGCGGTCGAGCATCTCCCGGGTCGGCCCGCCGCCGCCGTCACCCCAGCCCATCGGTGCCAGCGCATGGGTGGCCCGGGCCCGGTCGGCGAAGTTGACCGCCGAGTGCCGCAGCTCGGCGGCGGACAGCTCGGAGTTGTAGGTGTCGACCGGCGGGAAGTGGGTGAACACCCGGGTCCCGTCGATCCCCTCCCACCAGAAGGTGTGGTGCGGGAACTTGTTGACGGTGTTCCAGGAGATCTTCTGGGTGAGGAACCAGCGCGACCCGGACAGGGCGATCAGCTGCGGGAGTGCCGCCGAGTAGCCGAAGGAGTCGGGCAGCCACACCTCCTGGGTGTCGATGCCGAACTCCCGCTCGAAGAACGTCTTGCCGTGCAGGAACTGCCGTGCCATGGCCTCCCCGCCGGGCATGTTGGTGTCGGACTCGACCCACATGCCGCCGACCGGGACGAACCGGCCGCCGGCGATCTTCTCCCGGACGCGCTCGAACACCTCCGGCCGGTGCTCCTTGAGCCAGGCCAGCTGCTGCGCCTGCGACATCGCGAACACCAGCTCCGGCCGGTCGTCCATCAGCTGCACGACGTTGGAGCAGGTGCGGGCCACCTTGCGGACGGTCTCGCGGAGCGGCCAGAGCCATGCTGAGTCGATGTGCGCGTGGCCGACCGCGGTGATCCGGTGTGCGTCCGGATCGGCGGTGGCCGCCAGTGCCGGCGCCAGCACCGCCCGGGCGGAGGCCGCAGTGCCGGGGATGTCGGCGAGGTCGATCCGGTCGAGCGCCTGCGAGATCGTCTGCCAGAGCCGGGGTCCGCGCGCATCGTCGGCCGGCAGCACCGCGGCCAGTTGACCGAGCACGTCCAGATCCGCGGCCAGCTCGCGGATCTGCTGGTCCACGAGGACGAGGTCGGCGGCCACCAGCCGGTACATGGGCTCCCGCGACGCGGTGCGGACGTCGCCGACCAGGGTCGGTACCCGCATGCTGATGTCCGGGTTCGCGGCGGCCTCCACCAGGTAGGTCACCTCCGGACCCTCGACCGGGAGCCACTGGTTCCGCGGGTGCAGGCCCTTCACCGACGAGCCGTCCGGCCGGTAGGCCAGGCCCTCTGCGGAGAACCCGGGATGGTGGGTGCCGAAGCCGAGATCGACGTGGGACTCCACGATCCCGTCCCAGTCGTCGGGCACCCGCCCGGTGAGTGCGAACCAGGTGGTGGACCACGCCGGGCCCCAGGGCTCACCGACCTCCGCGTCCCGGTAGACGGCGGTCAGCGCCGTCCCGACCGGGACCGGCTCGCCGTCGACGTCCCAGCGCCGCACGGTGAGCGGGCTGCGGGCGGTGACGACGGCCGGCCGGATACGCTCGTCGAGCATCCGGTCGAGTCGGCGGTGGATCTCGTGCTGTCGGTCGTGCATCGCTCTCTTCCGGTCGGTGGACCCGCCCGGCCGGGTCGGCCGGGCGGGTCCGGTGGGTCAGCTCAGGATGCGGGCCACAGTTCGACGGGCCGGAACAGGGCGGGTGACTTCGTGGCGGTGATGCCGGATCCCCATTCGGCGAATCCCGCGCGGCCCAGCCCGTCGTTGTCGTCGTCGTTCACCGCGAGGGACAGCCCGAACGTACCCGCGGGCGGCCCGTCCAGCGCGAGGGACGTCCACGGCACCTCGACGTGGTAGCGGGTGGTGGTGCCATCCCGGGTGACCTGGGCGGTCGCGCCGGGGGTGATGCCCTTCTTGCCGAAGTTCAGCGGCGGGAAGGAGTACACCACGGGGCCGTCCGGCAGCAGGGCGACTCCGATCTCCATGCTCTCCCGCAGGTTGGACCCCGGCACCCCGTCGCTGACGGCGAACTGCACCGAGTCCGAGCGCCAGAGGTTCTCCGGGGCGTTCGCCTGCTGGAAGACGTCGTCGGTGATCTCCGCGTCGAGGACGAACACCCCGTCGCCGTAGGAGGGCACCACGGTGCCGGACAGGTCCGCCGGACCGCCCCACTCCCGTGCGGCGTAGGTGAACCTGCCGAACTCCTCGAGATCGATGGGCGCGGACACCTGCGTGCCGCTCGCCTGCACCGGCCCGAATCCTGTACTGCCGGAGGCGGTCTCGGTACGCCCACCGACCTCGGCGGTGACCGTCCAGCGCAGGTCCGCCCAGACCTGCACCGGGCCGTCCGGGAGTGCCACCTCGACGGTGGACGTCGCCGGGATCACCGACGGTCCGGTCAGCGGCACGTCCCGGCCGTCGGCGGAGAAGGTGATCGTCCCCAACGGCACCTGGTGCGCCGTGTTGTTGGTGATCGAGACCCGGACCGTGCCGGTGGCCGGGTCGATCGCCGCCAGGTCGCCCACGGCACTGATGACGGTGGCCGGTACCGCGGTGGTGGACCCGGACAGCGCCGCGAACATGCCCTTCGGTCCGGTCACCGTCGCCACGGCCTGGTACTCGCCGTCGCGGACCGGCGCGGTGAGCTGCACCGCGGCCGTGCTGACCCGGCCCGGCCGTACCGGCAGCTGGGCCGTGCGGCCCTGCACGTGCGCGTCGAGCGAACGGCCGAGCCCGGCACACCTCACCGGGTGCGTGCAGTCGAGAGTGATGGTGGCACTGCCGCTCTCACCGACCGCGAGCCGGTCCGGCACAGCGAAGGAGAGCAGCGGGGTCGCCACCACGGCGGCCTGCCGGACCGCGCCGGAGACGAACACCGGGTGCCCGTCGACGGCCAGGTGAACCCGGCCGGCCGCCGGTGTCAGTACGGTCTGCGCGCCGAAGCGGTCGGTGACGGTGACCGGGTGGGTGGCCACCAGCGCGACGGTGCGCGGTTCGGTGGACCACAGCACCCGGACGTCGTCCTTGCCGGGCGCACCGAAGCGGGCCAGGTGGGTGACCGGGTCGAGCTGCTGCTGCCCGAGCAGGTCCAGGTTGCCCAGCTGACGGATCACCGTTGCCTGGGCGGCCAGCCCGGGTTTCGGGGTCAGCCCGGTGAACCCGTTGCGGGACAGCCGGAGCACCCCGAACTGGTTCTCCCGGACGTCCTCGCCCCAGCCGTCGTTGACCAGGTCGTACCAGTAGAGGCGGTCGGCGCCGGCCCCGAGGGCGAGCACCTGGCTGCGGATCGCGTAGTCGGCCTGCTGATCGGCCGAGGTGCCACCGCCGATGTGCGTCGGGTAGCCGAACTCGTCCAGCCAGATCGGCAGTCCGGCGCCGCCGGGAGCGGCGTCCATCTGCTGCCGGAGCTCGGTGAGCCGCTGCGCCAGGAAGGTCTCCGGCGGGTCCGGGTAGCCGTAGAAATGTGCGCTGGCGGCGTCGATCTCGGCCAGTCCGGGTGCGCCGGTGACGGTGGACGACGCCGTGACCGGGGTGCCCGGATGGTCACGGTGCACCCGATCGGTGACCGCCGCGATCATCTCCGAGTAGCACTCCGGGGTGTCCCCGCACTCGGAGGTGCTGTTGAAGGTGTACTCGTTCCAGACGGCGAGATCGATGTCGTCCGGCCCGTAGTGCTCGACGACCGCGTTCGCGAACTCCGCGAAGGCGGCCAGCGCCTCCGGACTGCCGGGCGTCCGGCCCTCGTCGTAGAGCGGGTTGGCGAAGTTGGCCACCAGCTCGGGGCGGGCCCCGGCCGCGATCACCCGGTGCACCGCGGTGTCCAGGTAGGCCGGGAAGGTGTAGACGCCCTTGGTCTTCTCCACCACACGCCAGGACACGTCGAAGCGGGTGAGGCCGTAGCCGACCAGATCGAAGGCGTCCAGCTGTGCGGACTTGTAGGTCTCGAAGACATGGGTGCCGGCACCGAAGACCGAGCCGCGCCGGTCGGTCGGGAGCGGGTCGACGACGGCGAGCGAGCCGGTGGCGGTGCTGGTCCCGTCGACATTCGTGGCGGTGACGGTGAGCTCGTAGTAGCCCGGGTCCAGGCCGGTGAGGTCGACGGACGCTTTCCCCGCGGTGACCGGGGAGGTGCCGGTGTCCAGCGGCAGGCCCTGCGGGTCGCCGAGTGTCCACGACACGCCGGTCGCGGAGGAGGCCACCGTCATCACGGCTGTGCCGGTGGCGAACACCGTCGTCGGGTTGGTGACCTGCAGGGTGGGCGGCGCGGCAGCGCTCGCGGTGCCGGTCGGGGCGATGGCGAGGGCCCCGCCCAGCACCAGCGCCGCGGCGAGAAGTCCTGGCGTGCGGCGCGTCATGCCTGGGTCACCCCGGTGATGGTGCCGGTCACGTACTGCGGGTGGCCGGACAGGGCGATGCGGACGACCCCGCCGGTCGGCGTGGCGGTGTGGGTGGCGCCGAACCGGTCGGTGACCGTGAGCGTGCCGGTGACGTGCACATCGACGCTGCCGCCGGCAGTGGACCAGAGCACCCGGGTGTTGCTGGTGCCGGCCCCGAACCGGTAGGCGTAGGTGGTGGGGTCGGTGGCGGACCGCGCGTAGTAGGGCTTGCCGGCCAGCTGCCGGATCATGATCGCCTGGGTGAGCAGCGCCGGCTTGGGGGTGATGCCGCCGAAACCGCCTGCGGGCAGCCGCATCAGGCCGAAGTGGTTCTCCTTCTCGTACACCGGCACCCCGTTGCTGCGTGGGTCGTAGCCGTCGTCGACCAGGTCGTAGAACCAGATCCGGTCCAGTCCGGCGGCGAGGGCGAAGACGCCGCCGCGGACCAGGTAGTCGGCCTGGGCGTCCTCGGAGACCGCGTCGGCAGAGGCGACGCCCTCGACGTGCGGTGTGGGCCAGCCGTACTCGGTGAGCCAGAGGCCGAGGTCACCGCCCGGCTTGGACCGGATGGTGCTGACGAAGGTGTTCATGTCGGCCGGGAACTCCGCCTCGGGAGCGGCCGGGTAGACGTACTCGTGGGTGATGGTGGCATCCAGCACGGTCAGGTCGACGGTGTTGGAGGTACCGGACTGGATCCCGGCCGCTGCCAGCGGCGTCTGCGGGTGGTCCGCCGACACGGCGTCGTCCACGGCGTCGATCATGGTCTGGAAGCAGGCCGGCGTGGTGCCGCAGCTGCCGGTGTTGGCGTACATGTACTCGTTGTAGATCTCGAGATCCACGTCGTCCTCGCCGTAGTGGTCCACGACCGCCTCGGCATAGTCTCCGAAGGCCGCGAGATCCGCTGCGCTGGTCGGGGTGTGGTTGCTGTTGTACAGCAGGTTGTTCTTGGCCGCGATGATCAGCGGCCGGCCACCGACGGCCTTCACCGCCGCGACGGCGGCGTCCACCGTCGGCGGGAAGGTGTAGACACCGGCGCTCTTCTCGATGTCGTTCCAGGGCGCGTCCAGCCGGACGGAACCGAAGCCGACCCGCTGCAGGGTGGTGAGCTGTCCGGCCTGGTACCCGGCCGGGGTGTGCGCACCGACGCCGAAGACCGAACCACGTTGTGCCACCGGCAGTGCGGGGATCACCACGAGCGACCCGGACGCCGTGGCCACCTCGGTCGAGTTGGTCTCGACGTCGAGGCGGTAGTAGCCCACCGACGTGGAGTTGAGCGTGATGACCGCGGCGCCGGCCGTCGCCGCCTGGGTGCCCGAGGACACCGCAGCTCCGGTGGCCGAGGAGAGTGTCCAGTCGACGCTCGCCGCGGACGTGGTCACGGTCAGCTGCACCGCCCCGGACAGGAACACCAACTGGTCGTTGGTGACCTTGAGGGTCGGTGGCGCGGCCGCCGCGGGCGGCACCGGGCCGAGGGTGGCGAGCGCGAGGCAGGCCGCCCCGGCGATCAGGACGCGGGACCGCCGGGGATGGTACGAGGTGCGCATGGTGCTCCGTTCGTCGTCGAAGGAACTGGGTGCTGCGGGGGTGTCGCGGAAGCGGTCAGGGAGCGATCGCTCCGAAGTTGCGCCACTGGCCGGGTGTTCCGGCGCTCACGCAGACGGCGCCGATGTGGCCGCCGGCCGACGGCTCGGCGAACCGGATCTGCTGGCCGCGGTCCCAGGTGCCGGCCGTCGGGATCGCACCGGGGTAGGGCAGGCCGGCGTCGGTGACATTGTCCTCGAGCAGGACTAGCGATCTCGCGGCACCGTTGTCGGTCCGCAGGACGGTACCGGCACCGAGGATGTTGTCCTTGACCACGAAGCGGTGCCGCAGCGCTGCGTTCGGGGAGTTGGTGTAGGCCAGCACATCCGTGGGAAACCCGGCGGTGATGTTGGACTGCACCAGGCTGCGGGTGCCGTGGTCCGGGTCCGCCTGCGAGACGCGGATCGCCGTGCTGCCGGCCGGTTGGGTGACCAGCGAGCGGACCGAGTTGCCGATCACCTTCGTCGTGCCGTCGTTGCGGTCGCCGCCGACGTGGCAGGCGTCGAACGGCGCGGTCGCCGTCAGGTCGAAGAACAGCTGGTTGTCGGTGACGCTGTGCGCGAAACCGCGCATGGTCAGCTCGATCCGGACGTTGCGCAGGTTGTTGTCGGCGAACTGCACACTCTCCACGTAGCTGCCGCCGACCTTGCCGATCTTGCCGCTCTGGTCGAGGAAGCTGTTGCCCACCAACGACACCGACCTGTTGTCCGGCGAGTTGCCGCCGTTGGCCACCCAGAACATCCACTCGGTGAGCGGCACGGTGGCGAGCACCGTGTTGCCGGCGAAGACGATGTCCCGGTTGTTGAAGAAGATCGCCAGTCCGGCGTACCGCGCGTCGACGACCGTGTTGCCGGTGGCCGTGCACTGGAAGCAGCCCTCGAAGTCGATGCCCACGTCACCGGCGGTGTCGACGACGTTGCCGGTGACGGCGATCTGGGTGCCCATGCTGCCCCAGATCCCGCCCTTGTTCACGCCGACCACCGTGTTGCCGCTGACCACACCGTGCTTGACCTTGCGCTCGTTGCCGACGGCCCCGTCCTTCTCGATCGCGGAGTCGCCGCCCCACCACTGCACCCCGTGCGAGTAGCCGGTGATCGAGTTGCCGGACACCCGGAACCGGTCGGTGTAGCGCACGGTGATGGCACCATCGCGGTTCTGGAAGTCGCGGACACCGGCGAGGACGTTGTCCTCCACGACGATGTCGGTGTTGATGTCGGCGGCGGTGACCTGTGGCGACGGCAGGTCCTGCGGGATCGGGCCCATCACGGTGACCAGGTGACCGCCGTCCGCGCGGCACTCGCGGATCGCGATGCGCCGGCCCCGGCGCACCAGCACGCTCCACATCCGACTGGTCGGGAACCGGAAGCCGAGGTTCCGCACCGTGACGTCCTCCACGTTCTCGGCCAACAGCAGCGTCTGGCTGGAGGTGGTGGGTGCGCGGTTCAACACCAGCGTCGCCCGGTCGCCGACCAGGGTGAGACGCGAACGGAGCGAGATGGTCTCGCCGATCAGGTACGTCCCGGCCGGGAAGAACACCGTGCCACCGGCGGCGGGGACCGCGGCGATCGCGGCCCGGACCGCGGCGGTGTCGTCGGAGACGCCGTCGCCCTTCGCACCGTAGGCGGTGACGACCAGCGGCAGACCGGTCGGGGCCGCCGCGGCAGGGGCCGCCGGCGCCGCGATCGTGGTGGCGCCGGCCGACGGGGTCGCCAGCCCGGTGGCGGCGAGTGCGGCCCCGGTGAGGCCGATGCCGGTGATCATCCTGCGTCGATCGATGTTCGTCATTGAACTCGTCCCTCGAGGCGGGTCACGTCCGTGACCCGTGTCGGTCAGATGGCGCCATGACGGTATACCAGTACACCAGTGCGGACAAGGGGTGAGATGCGAGGTCCCTGAAGGCCGCGACGTCGGTGCGTGGGCGAAGAATCGGCAGACACCGGACAGAGATCCGGGGTCGGCTCGGGACACCACTCGTTCGGTCCGGGCCCGATCTGGGGACCTGGGTCCATTGCCCGCTCGCGGTGTACCGGATCATGCTCATCACAGACCCGGGCGTGGCTCCGGTCCGTCGGGAAGGGCGTGAGCGGTGCAGGTGGTGATCGGCGAGGACGAGGCGCTGCTGCGCCGTGGCCTCACGCTGATCCTGCAGGACGCCGGTTTCGAGGTCGCCGGCGGCGCAGCGGACGCGGTGCAGCTCACCGAGCTCGTCCACCGGCACCGCCCGGACATGGTGATCACCGATGTCCGGATGCCGCCGACGCACACCGACGAGGGGATGGCGGCGGCGCTGGAGATGGCCCGGGCCTACCCGCGGATGTCGATCGTCGTGCTCTCCCAGCACGTGCAGCGCCGGTACGCGGTCGAGCTGCTGGCCGAGAAGCGCAACGGCATCGGCTACCTGCTCAAGCAGCGGATCGGCGACGTCGACACGTTCTGCGCGGACCTGCGGCGGGTGCACGCCGGCGGTGCGGTCATCGACCCGGAGGTGGTGGCGATCATGGTCGCCCGGGCCGGCCGGGACGGGTCCGCGATCGGACGGCTGACCCCGCGCCAGCACGAGGTGCTCACCCTCGTCGCCGAGGGTCGCAGCAACTCCTCGATCGCCGAGGCGCTGACCATCACCGAGAAGGCCGTCGTGCAACACACCTCACGGATCTACGACACCCTGGGCATCGCCCTGGACGACGACGCGCACCGCCGGGTGATGGCCGTCCTCAAGTACCTGGCCGCGTAGGGCGATCGAAGATGACAACCACGGGGGTGGGCCGGTCACCGTTGACCCGGTCGCTGCGTCTCGGGCTGCTCTTCCTCGGCGCGGTGCTGATCGGGGTGACCGCGGCGGTGCTCGCCGTGCTGCTGGAGGATCCGGCGGTCGCGCACGAAGAGGCCTGGGGCTACGCCGTTGTCACCTGGCTGTACGTCCTTGCGGGGACCCTCGCCTGGTGGCGCCGGCCGAGCAACGGGATGGGCCCGCTGATCGTGTGGGGCGGCGTGACCCTGTTGCTGCTGTCCCTCGGCACGCTCCCCGGGCTCGCCACGCTCGGAGCCGTCACCGCCACGTTCATCCTCGCCGTGATGGTGCACCTGCTGCACGCCTTCCCGTCCGGTCGGTTGCGGTCCACCGCCTCCCGGATCACCGTCGTCGGCGGCTATCTGGTGTGCTCGGTCCTGCAGATCCCGCTCTACGCCTTCAACCCCGCCGCCGAGGGACTGCCGGTGTTCATCGCCGCCCGGCCCGACCTGGTGGTGCTGGGCGAGACGATCCAGGCCATTTCCGGGGCTGCGGTCATGGTGGCGACGGTGGTGATCCTGGCGATCCGGCTGCGTCGGTCGAACGCCTGGCAGCGACGGATCCTGGTGCCGCTCTTCGGTTACGGAATGATCGCGGTGCTGTTCATCCCGTTCTCCTCCAGCCTGCTGGAGGGCTGGTTCGGCTGGACCACGTCGCAGGTCGGCTTCGCGCAGCTGGTGGACATCGCCGGCGTCCCGATCGCCTTCTCGCTCGCCGTCCTGCGGGGCGGCTTCGCGCGTACCGGCGAGGTGCAGGAGCTGGCGACCTGGCTGAGCGCCCCGTCCGAGAGCCGGCCGGACGTGTCCGCGGCGCTGGCGTCGGTGCTCGGCGACCCGTCGCTGCGGGTGGTCTTCCACGTTCCGGAGCGGTCGGGCTTCGTCGATGCCGACGGGCTGACCGTGGAACTCCCGGGGTCCGGTGACACCCTGGCCTCGGTGCCGATCGAGCTGTCCGGGTCCGTGGTCGGTGCCGTCGTCTACGACTCCGATCTGATCGCGGACCCCGAGCTGGTCCGGGCCGCGGGCCGGTTGGTGGCACTGGCGGTCGACCGGGAACGGCTGACGGCGGCGCTGCTCGCGACGGAGCAGTCGCTGCGCCGGTCCCGGGAACGCCTGGTGGAGACCGCCGACCGCGAGCGCCGCCGGATCGCCCAGGACCTGCACGACGGGCTCCAGGTCAAGCTCGTGCTGCTCGCGATCGACGCCCAACGGCTCGCCAACCAGGCCGGCAACGCGGCCGCGGACCGCGAACGGGCGGTGGAACTGCGGCACGGGATCGACGTCGCGGCCGCCGAACTGCGCTCGCTGGTGCACGCCGTCATGCCCTCGTCGCTGCTGGAACGCGGCCTCGGGCTCGCCGCCGAGGACCTGGTCGACCGGCTGCCGGTGCCGACCGACCTGCACCTCGGAAACGTGGCCGGCCTGCCGACCCCGTTGGCGAGCACCGCCTACTTCGTCGTCGCCGAGGCGCTCACCAACGTGGTGAAACACGCCGGTGCGTCGCGGGCATCCGTCCGGCTGGACTGCGCCGACGGCACCCTGTCGATCGACATCTCCGACGACGGATGCGGTGGCGCATCCCGGGAGGGCGGCAGCGGGATCCGCGGGCTCGCCGATCGGGTCGACGTGCTGGGCGGCACCTTCCGTCTGGACAGCCCGGTCGGGAGCGGAACGAGACTGTCCATCCGGCTGCCGGTCTCGCTGGATGCACCGCTGCCGGGCCGACCTGAGACCCCTGCGGCGCAGGTCCGTCCGGACGCAGCCGTCGGAGCCACATCTGGTGTCCCGGAGTGGACGGACACGGTGCCCACCTCTGTCGTGCCGGGGACCGCCGGGGGAACGGGCACGCCCGCACCACAGCGCCCCCGGCCCGCACGGGCCACGGGTGCCCCGAGCACCGAACGCCTGGATCCACTTCCCACCCTGCCCCCCTCGATGAACGGAACGACGCAGTGACGACGAACAGAACCTCCCGATCGGCACGCCGCACCGGGCCGGTGGTGGCACTGGTGGCGGGCATCGGCCTGCTCGCCGGGTGCACCGGCAGCAGCGACGCCGGCGGCAATACCTCGGCCTCGCCGGCGGCAGCGGCCACCACGGCCGCGGCAGTCACCTCCGCCTCGTCGACGACCAGCGGGACGGTCGTCACCGACCCGACCTCATCCGGCACTCCGACGGAGCCGACCCCGCCGACCGACACCGTCGACAGGGCAGCACTTCTGGACCAGGCGCTGGCCGAGCTGGTCGCCATGCCGGGCGGCCCGCCGGGTGCGATTGCCGTGGTGCAGATCGGCGACGAGCGGACGGTGCACACCGCCGGGTTCGCCGACGTCGAGACGAAGACCGATATCGACGTGGACGACCACATGCGGATCGCCAGCGTCGCCAAGGCGTTCAGTGGGGCCACCGCGCTGGCCCTGGTCGACGCCGGCGAGCTGTCCCTGGACGACACCATCGGTGACGTGCTACCGGCCATGCCGAAGGCCTGGGCCGCCGTGACGCTGCGCCAGCTCATGAACCACACCAGCGGCGTCCCGGACTTCCTGATGTCGGAGAAGTTCCGCGACCGCTACATCGCGGATCCCGACAAGCCGGTGGCTCCGAAGGATCTCGTCGGGTCGTCGCGGACAAGCCGCTGGACTTCCCGAACGGGAGCCGGTACGTCTACTCCAACTCCGACAACATCCTGATCGGACTGATGGTGGAAGCCGCCACCGGCGGCACCTACCCGGACGCGCTGCAGAAGTACGTCCTCGATCCGCTCGGTCTGGAGAACACCTCCCTGCCTTCGGAGGTCGCCCTGCCGGAGCCGTTCATCCACGGCTACGACCTGACCGGGACCGACCCGATGGAGGACGTGACCGAGGGTCTCGCCCCGGGCTGGGCCTGGGCCTCCGGTGGTGTGGTGTCCACCCCGGCCGACCTGAACACCTTCGTCCGCGGCTACGTCAGCGGCGAGCTGTACAGCGCCGAGGTGCGCGCCGAGCAGCAGAAGCTGTTCATCCCCGGTGGCGAGTCCGGGCCGCCCGGACCGGGTCTCAACTCCGCGAGCCTGTCGCTGTTCCGCTACCAGACCGAGTGCGGCACCGTCTACGGGCACACCGGCAACACCGTCGGCTACACGCAGTTCATCGCCGCCTCCCCCGACGGCACCCGCTCGGTGACGGTCTCGATCAACCTGCAGCGCACCGACCACTCCGAGGACCAGGCGGCCTTCGTGTTCGATGCGCTGCAGCGCGCCGAGCTGGCCGGCGTGTGCATGGCACTCCAGGGCTGAGATCCACTGCGCGGGCGGTCATCCGGGTTTCCGGGTGGCCGCCCGCTGCGTTTCCGGACGCGAGCGCCGCCATGCTCGCCCGATGTCCATCGACTACCCGGTGCCGGGTCCGCTGACCGGACTGGGCCAGGTCCCGGCAATCGCCTGAGAAAGTGGAGATGCTCCCCTGGGACGAGTGGGGCCGGACGACGGATGCCTACGACGGCCGGACCGGCGACGACTACGACGAGTTGCTCGACCTTGTCGCCGCAACGTGCGCGTCCGACGATCCGGCTGCGGTTGCGGAGCTGTACCGGCATCCGGACCTGCGGGTGCCGGACGACATGATCGGATAACGGCCGGGTCCCCTCGTGTGCACGACCGCCCACTTGGCCCTGGTGCGCGTTCGACTGTTCGTCCGCTCGCCGGTCCGGAAGATCGGGTCCCCCACCACGCGCGATGACCGGTACCCACCCGCTTTCGATCCCAGCGGTTCGGATCCCTTGCGAAACGGCAGGTCCGCGCGGTTCGATCAGGCTCGTGACGATCGATGCTCACGTCCACCTCTACGACAGCAGCGCGATCGGCTACGGGGTGTTCGCGCACCGCGATCCGACCTTCGAGGCCTTGCTGGGTGACTACTCTGCCCTACCCAGGAGCTACTCGGTGGCGGATTACCGACTGGCCACCGCCGGCCGGAAGATCGACGGCATCGTGTGGCACGAATTCATCTCGGACGACCCGGAGGCCGAGATCCGTTGGGCGCAGGACCTTGCCGATACCTCTGACCTCCCGATGGCACTCGTCGGCCTGGCCGACTTCGCCGATCCACTGGTCGAGGCTCGGCTCGAACTGCTGGAGGCCCTGCCGAACGTCACGGCCGTCCGACAACACCTCGGCTGGGATCCGGTCGATCCGGTCCGCCGGATGACCTCGCGCCCGGACCACATGACCGACCCGGTCTGGGACGCGGGGCTGGCGCGGCTGGGCAGGACCGACCTCCGCTGCGCACTCGAGGTCTTTGCGCCCCAGCTGGCCGAGCTGACCGCGGTGGTCCGCCGCCATCCTGACATCGGCTTCACCATCGCTGTTCTCGGCTGGCCGACGGCCCTGGACCCGGACTCAAGGTCCCGCTGGCGGGCCGACATGGCGGCTCTCGCCCGGTGCGGGAACACCGTGCTGAGCATCTCCGCGGTGGAGTGCATCTTCGGTCCGGCCTGGGACGAGGACACCGCCGTCGACTGGATCACCGAGGCCGTCGGGCTCTTCGGGACCGACCGCAGCATGTTCGGCAGTCATCTGCCCATCGACGGGCTCTCCTACGGCTTCCATCGGCTGTACCAGGCCTATGACCGGGTCCTGGCGGGATGCTCGCCGTCCGAGCGCGACGCGGCCTACCACGGGACCGCGCAACGCTGGTACCGGATGCCAGTCTGCTGAAGATCGGGGCAATCCTCGGGCGTGGTCCGACGGATCTCGGATCCGGGGCACCACGAACCCGGATCCGGTGAGCACCACCAGACGATCGCCCAGCGGTTCCGGCGGCCGGACCATCGCGGTCCGGAATGCGGCGGCAACGCTGCAATCCAGGTCATCATCGGAATCCGGGGTCGGCAGGGTGACGAGGCGGAGGACCACGACCGGATCCAATTCGTCGACGACTGCAGGCCAGAAGTCACGATCGAGGCAACTCCGACATCGTCGGCCAGGGCCCTGTGGACCGCGTCGGCGGACGACTTCGCCGTGGTCGCCGCCGTGATCGATCTGGATCCCTCGATCTTCCGACACCTCACGGCGACGCTGCCCGACGGCCGCCCGTTCGAGGCCCCCTGCGCTGACTGGGCCGCTCGCACGTCTCCGGTGGCGCCACCACCCCGGCCGAGCGGCTAAACTGCTCCCGCTGCCCCTTTAGCTCAGTCGGTAGAGCGTCTCACTCGTAATGAGAAGGTCTACGGTTCGATTCCGTAAAGGGGCTCGTTTCCGCAGGTCGGAGGCCTGAGAGGGCCTCCGACCTCCGGCCTTGCTACTTTATTTGCACACAAACCCCTGTATCTCTTGCTACTTTTCGGCGTACCGTCCAGGTCATGGGACGTGCGAAGCTCGCCGCGAACGCCACGGGCAAGGTCTCGATCGTGCCGATGTACGTCGACCCGCAGACCGGTCGCGAGCAGCGCGTTCCCCGAGAAGCCCGCTCCACCTGGCCGGCAGCGGCCGTGTCGCGGTGGGCAGTGAGCGGGCTCACCCGAGTGCAGGACCGGAGCGTCCGGGATCCGGAGACCGGTGCCTTCACCGTCGGCCGGAGGGTGCAGATCAGGTTCAGCTCGACCACCGGCGACCGGGCCAGGTGCGAGCAGGAGTTCGCCCGGCTGGCCCGGAAGGCCCAGACGGAGGCAGCTTGGGCTTCTGCCGGCGCGGCTCAGCCTGGGCATCCGATCGGGCCGATCGTCGAACAACTCCTGGCGCAAAGGGAAGTGAGTGGCGAGTACTCGGCCGGCACCATGACGGCGTATCGGAACGCCGAGCGGCGCTTGCGGGAAACTGGCATCCTGAAGGAAGACATCGCATCGGTGACGTCAACCCGGGTCGGCGAGGTTCTTCGCCTGATAGCGACCAAGGCGAGCGTGGGCCGGCAGTCCAGCCAGGGGGGAACCGCGGTCGCCAAGACATCCCGATCGGTGCTCTCGTTGGCGTTCAAGCACGGCATCTCTCAGGGGTGGATCGGTGTCAATCCGGTACGGGACGCTGGGGAGATCCGGCGGCCGAAGCGGCGGACGACGGAGAGAAGAGAGGGCATCGACCACGAGCGCGCGCTCACCAAGGAGGAGAAGGTCAGATTGGCGTGGAGTGTCGCCAGGAGCGAGCGCGCTGTGCGTCTGGATGTCCGCGACCTCATCCTGGCCGGGCTGGCCATCGGGGGGCGCATCGGCGAGGTGTGCGCCATCCGTTGGTGCGACGTCTCGTTCTTCCAGCGGTCGACCGGTGCAGGGACAGTCGGCATGGCCAGCGTGACCATCTCGGGAACGATTGTGCGACGACCCGGTGTGGGCCTCGCCCGGGAGACCACCAAGACGGCATCGAGCGTTCGCACGCTTCCGCTCCCGCCGCGGATCGCTGCGCTCCTGCGGCGGCGGGCACGAGCGGCCGGGGTTCAGCTGGACAAGATGAGGCTGGACCATCGGCCGGTATTCCCCGCGCCGGGACGATGGGAGCTGCCAGAAGAGCGCTACCAGCTCCGCGACTCCTCCAACACCGCCTCGGCGCTCCGGGTCGAGTTCGACCGAGCCGGGCTTGACTGGATCACCTTCCACGGGTTGCGCCGGAGTGCCCTCACAGCGCTGGCGGACGTTCTCCCGATTCGGCAAGTCGCAGACTTCGCCGGCCACAGCAGTATCAAGACCACGATCGATTCCTACCTGGCTCGCGGCAGAGTCAGCGAGCAAGTGGCGGACCTCCTATGAGTACCCGCGACTCATTCAATCCGGGGCGATTCCTGCTGCTGGAGCAGCTCAAGTGGTGAGGTCCCGTCGGGTGGTGTAGGTCGTCACCGTGTTCGGGGCAGCGAGTTCGGGTTGATCATGCAGTGAGGGTGGCCGGTGGCGCCACCTCCTTGGGCCTGTTGTCGAGTTGAGCCATGGACGCCTCGGAGAAGCAGCGGCGTTCGGAGACCTGCCACTCGTCGTGGGTCTCGATCAGCACCGAGCCGGCCAGGCGCAGCAGCGCAGCCGGGTTGGCGAAGACGCCGACGACGTCGGTGCGGCGCTTGATCTCCTTGTTGACCCGTTCCAGCGGGTTGGTCGACCACATCTTCTTCTAGTGCGAGACCGGGAAGTCCGCGAACGCAGTCACGTCGACTTTCGCTGCGAGCAACTGGGTTTCGACCTTCGGGAACTGCCGGCCGAGCATGCCGGCGATCACGTCGACCTGGTCACGGACATGCGCCGGGTCGGGCTGGGCGAAGATCGTGCGGATCGCCGCGGCCACCATCTCCGCGTGCCCCTTGGGCACGTTCGCCAACACGTTCCGCAGGAAGTGCACCCGGCAGACTCCCACTGTCAACCTTGGTATTGGCTGGGTGGTGGGTGCCGGGCGTGGTTGAGCGCGGTGACGGCCGGCGGCCGCACCGAGTGTCGAGGTCATCAGGGTCGTTCTGTTGCGGATCGGTTCCGTCGGCGGGCGGATTGCTGGAAGGGGGGCTGGTTCGGACCTGCTGGTCAGGTCGTCGAGTTCGCGGCGAGTTGTCGGGCCGCCGGGTGCCTTCCCGGGTCGTAGGTGGTCCGGTCGGTCCAGCACCGCCAGAGGACGCGCATCCAGCGGGCGGCAACGCCGCGCAGCGCGCGGTGGTACTGCTGACTGCGGCTGCGGGCGTCCTTGAAAGCCGCTGCTGCCCAGTCGGATTGCCTCAGAGAGTTGAAGGTCCACCACATCGCCGCTTCCCGTAGCGACGCGTTGGCCGCGTACCGGAAACGCACGCTCCTGGACCGCCCGGACGACCGGGTGACCGGCGCCAAACCCGCTTCGGCAAGAAGAACTCCGACGGTTGGATACCGGGCTCGGTCTTCGCCGATCTCAGCCAGCAGGACACCGGTGAGTACCGGCCCGACACCCGGCATGCTGGCGAAGATGCCGGCATCGGGGTGTTCAGCCACGGCAGCGGCGATTGCATCGTCATAGGCAGCGATGTCGACGTTGAGCTCGTGCAACAGTCGGGCGAACGTCTGCGCTGAGAAGCTCTTCCCGGCAACGGTTCCGACCGATCCGGACAGCAGGTTCTGACGCATCCTGTCTGCAAGTGTCTGGGCGGCTACTCATCCGGTGTAGTGGTGGCGGGTCAGGAAACCGTCCATCCTGGCCGTCTTCACCCGCGATGCCGCCGCCGGGGTCGGATAGTCGAGCACGAACTTCAGGGTGATCTCACGATCCACCGACGAGAACAGATGCACGGGCGCCGGGTGGTAGGCCTCCAGGATCATCCGGAGTTGATGTTCGACGGCCTGCTGGGTCTCCAGAAGGCGAGCCCGGTCCCGGGTGAGCGCCTTGACCTGTGCGAGCACCGGCGACGCGACGGGGAGCGTGCGCCAATTGGCGTGTTCGAATCGCAGCGTGTCGGCCAGCACGAACGCGTCGAACCGGTCGTCCTTCACCGCTGCGACTCGGTAACGCTCTCGCGCACGTGCCGAGATCCGCGGTGAAACCGGGTGCATGACATGCCCTCTCGCCTGCAGGTGCTCGACGAGCAGACCTTCCGAGCGTTCAACGGCCACCGGCAACCGGGGGGCCAGACTGCGCATCTGGCGATCCAGCTCGGCCAGGCCGGCGACGTCGTGGCTGACCTTGACATTGACCACCGGCTTACCGACCGGATCCACAACGCACAGTTGATGGTGCGAACCACCCCAGTCGACGCCCGCGAACAACGACCACACCTCGTCCATCGATCCTCCTCGAGATCGACGTCCACCACCTCACGGCGGTTCCGCTGGGCGCTCATCCAGGTGCTCGAAGCACGACTCCCACTGGCCAGTTCAGAACCCGCCAACGCCGGGAGGTACAGGTCTGCCGCTGGACCTGAACCGGTCACCCTGCCAAGGTCCTCTCCCGGCGCCGGAGGTGGACCAGCGGGACCATCCCGCCACCAGTCATATTGACGGATGAGCGCTGCCACCCCGCGCCCAGGAACACCGTCCCGATCGCGGCCTGCAGCCCGGCGTGGGCGTCGGAGATGACCAGCTGCACCCCGGCCAGCCCACGGCGCCTCAGGCTGCGCAGGAACGCGGTCCAGAACGCCCCGTCCTCGCCGGTCGCCGACGTCGGAGCCCAGCACCTCGCGGCGGCCGTCGGCGGCGACGGCCGCCGGGTGGCGACGGCGACGGCGACGGCCTGGGATACGACCCGGTGGTTGACCCTCGCCTTGCAGTAGGTGGCGTCCAGGGACATGTACCGGAACTGCTGGTCGGCCAGCGACCGGTACGGAACGCGGACACCTCGATGTCCAGGTCCGCGCAGATCCTGGACACCTCGGACTTGGAGATCCCCGGGTCGGCGCTTATCGCCTTGACCAGGTCGTCGACCTTGCGGGTCGAGGTGCCGTGCAGATAGGCCTCCATCACGACCGCGAACAGGCACTGATCGACCCGGCGGCGCCGCTCCAACAACGACGGGAAGAACGACCCCGTACGGAGTTTCGGGATCTGCAGCTCCAGATCGCCGGCGATCGTGGACAGCGTCCGGGGTCGGTGACCGTTGCGCTGGTTGGTGCGGGACTCGGTCCGCTCGTGCGGGCCGGCACCGATCACCGAGGTCAGCTCCGCATCGATCAAAGCCTGATAGATCGTGGTCGCCGCATGGCGGATCCGTTCCTCGACATTGGTGTCCTTGAGTTCCTCGAGCAGCTCGAGCAAGGCAGACTGATCCAGGGCCATCGTGTGTTCGTGTCCTTCCGTGAGAACCATTGGCGTGGTCTCACCGACCGTCACACGATGGCCCCTCCAACGCGGTCACCCACGCCTACAGGCCCCTGACCTCCTACACCACTCGCCGGGACGTCACCTGTTGCCGTGGTGGGTTCTACTGACGGTCGCAACACCACCGCCCCAGATGAGGAGCCTGCGTTGTCGTCTCGTCGTGTGAAGAAGGGGCCGGGACGGCGTCCACTCTCGGCTCAGCGCCGCCGGTTCCTGGAACTGCGGGAACGGGGGTGGAGCGTCCGCGGCGCGGCCAGGGAGGTCGGGGTGTCCCGGGCGACGGGCAACAACTGGACCAACGGTCACAAGACTTACCGGCGTGGGATGCTGGTCGGGTTCGTGCCGGCGCTGGACCGGCTCGCCGTGCGGGAGATCTCCGCCCGGTTTCTGTCCCAGGACGAGCGGTTCGAGATCGCCGAGCTGCACCTGGCCGGGGTAAGCATCCGGCAGATCGCTGCCCGGTTGGGTCGAGCCCCGTCGACGGTGTCGCGGGAACTGCGCCGTAACGCCACCCCTCGGCAGGGTTACCGTCCGTTCGAGGCCCACCGCAGCGCGGTGCTGCGCCGGCACCGCGATCACCGCAGACGCATCGAGACCAACCCCATGCTTCTGGCTGCGATCGGCGCGCTGCTCCAACGGCGGTGGAGTCCACAGCAGATCTCCCGGCTCCTGCGTCGCCAGCATCCCCAGGACCGGGCGATGCACCTGTGCCACGAGAGCATCTACCAGGCCCTGTACCAGCCCGGATCGGTACTGATGCGGCCGACGACACTCTCACCCGGCCGGCGCTCCCCGCTACACACCGCCGCGCCCAACAGCCCCCGACAACCCCCGCCTAGTTTTCACCCGGCTCAACACCGTGGCCGACAGCCAGGGGTACCCGCAGCGGTCCTAGAGGGTCCGAGAATGGCTTCCAGGTGTTGAAGCAATCCCGTCTCAGGGGCGGAGCCAGGACTGGTCAGGTGGACTCGGCGAACCCTGCTCGGTCGATGCGGCGGTGGTATCTGGTGCCAGCGATCCCGCCGAGGACCGCTCCGGCCAGGGCCACTAGGACGGCCGCGCCGATCGCGATCAAACCGGCGGCGGTGACGGTGCCTTCGTCGATGGGTATGCGGGGTAGGTTGAGGTCGGCGAACACATTGAACTTGCTGCCGGCGATCCATCCGATCAGGCCAGCAAGGAGGGTGGTGACAAGCGCCCACATCCACACCGCCACGCCTTGTTTGCCGCCGTTGAAGCGAGCCATTCGTCCGGCGACATAGCCGCCGCAGTAATACGAGATCAATACGATTACGAGCAGCACTATCGCGCCGACGAGTCCGACCGTCCGAGCGGTACCGGAATTGTTCTGCGCCGGCTGCAATGTGTCCGGATCGGTGAGGCCGAATGCAACGCCGGCGCCGCTGAGGATAGCGATGGCGATGACTGCGAGCCCGGTGGCTGCCAGCCAGCCGAAGAAGGCGGCGCCGAACTTCATGCCGCCAAATTCGGCTCGTTCGCGGGAGACCACGTCCTGGATGTCGTATCGAGGACCGGCGGGCGGCGTGATGGCCGAGGTTTCAGCATGCTCTTTCGGTCCCGGAGCCGGCTCTGCCGCGGCAGGCTGAGTGGTGAAGTCGGTGCCGCGAGTAGGCGGGGCAGGTTCAGGGCTGGAAGGTGTTGGATTGTTTGAGGGAGTTGCGGGTGTACTCATGTCAATTTCCCTTGGCGTTCCGGATCGCGCGGGCTTCCTGCAGCTCGTCGGCATCCCTTTTATCGGTCTTGGCGATGACTGTTTCGTCACGGGCGGGTAGTTGAAGGTCTTGCTCTGCCGGTATTCCGGCTTGCAATTGCCGTCCTCGCTCGATTTCCGCGTCGATTTCGGCGCCGAACAGTAGGGCGAGGTTGGTGATCCACAACCACAGTAAGAATATGATGACCCCCGCCAGGGATCCGTAGGTTCGGTCGTAGTTCGAGAAGTTCGCGACGTAGAAGCCGAAGGCTACGGAAGCCGCTACCCAGACTATGACGGCGATCGCGGCACCGATGCTGATCCACCGGAATCGCGGCTGTTTAATGTTCGGTGTGGTGTAGTACAAGATGGCCACGATTAGGATGACAACGGCAAGCATCACCGGCCACTTGGCGATGTTCCACACGGTGACCGCGGTATCGCCCAGACCGATCGCGGAGCCGACCGTGCGGGCGACCGGTCCCGAAACGACAAGCCCGAGCGCGACGAGGGCCACGAGCAGCACCGCAACCACGGTAATGAGCAGCATGGCGGGGCGCAGTTTCCAGAAGGGACGACCTTCCCTGATCTCGTAGATGCGGTTCATGGCGCGGCTGAATGCGCCGATGTACCCGGATGCGGACCATAGTGCTCCGGCCAGTCCCGCGACGAGCGCAAACCCGCTGGCCTTGCTCTGGGACAGTTGATCGACGACACCGCCGATCGTGTCAGCTGCGCTGGGAGCGACCTGGCGAACTGCGTCCATTAGCGCTGTCGTGCCCTGCTGGTCCTGGCCGATGAGCCCGAGGATGGAGACCATGGCGAGGATTGCCGGGAACAGCGCGAGGACTGCGTAGTAGGTCAGTGCTGCTGCCAGGTCGGTGCACTGATCGTCGGCGAACTCACGGAACGTCTTCTTCGCGATGAATTTCCAGGATCTGCTGGTGAGGTCGCCCGGGTCGTCGGGCTTGTTCGTTGATGCTTGGTTGACGAGGTCACGGTCCTTGCTGCTCACTTGGTTCCTCCGGTATGTGTCCTGCCGAGGCCGCTCCCGGCGCGTAGGCCGGGAGCCGCCTCGGCGCACCACTAGTCGCCGGTGTGCTGCTGGACGGTGTCCTTCGCGTCCTGGGCCTGATTCTTGACCTCGTCCGCAGCCGATTCCGCTTCGTTCTTGACGGTTTCGGCTGCGTCCTGTGCGGTGGACTTGACTGATTCCAAGGCTTCCTGAGCCGGCTGCTGGAGGTTGCCGGCGGCGTCCTTCGCGGTCTCAGTGATCTCTTCGACCAGCGGCTGTGCCTGATCCTTGACCGCGGCGGCGGCCTGGGCTTCAGCGCCCGAGGCCGGAAACAGGGACGACAGCAGCATGCCGACTCCGAATGCCACAAGTCCCGCAGCGATCGGACTGCCCTGCGCCTGTTGTTTGATCTGCCCCGGCGCGTTGCTCACTGCATCGTGCACCGACCCGGCCACGTCACCGGCTGTGGAGCTGCTGGTGTCGGCGGCGCCCATGATGTGATCGCGCACCTTGGCGGCGGACCCACGGATCCGGCCGACCTGGCGTTTGGCGATCTGGCCAGGGCTCACCTTTTCTCCCAGCTCGTTGACGTCGTCGGAAAGTCCTGCGCGCGTAGCGGCGATCTGTGCACGGATCTCATCTGGCGTGCTCATCGGTTGTCCTCCTCGTGTCCCTTGACCGCGTTCGGAATCTTCTGCACCGTCTCCGTCGTCCGCCGCAGACCGCGGATTGAGGCGAACTCACCGCGGCCCAGCAGCACCAGCGTGATGGCAATGGCCGCCCAGACCGCCGCTACGATCAACGCCGACCATGCCCCGCCGGTGACGTTGCCCAGGCCCCACCACAACGCGATCGAGAGGAACAGGAGCACGAAGTAGCCGGCGACGCCTGCACCGCCGAACATCCCGGCACCTTTGCCCGCCTTTGCGGCGGACTCCTTGGCTTCGGCCTTGGCCAACTCGATCTCCTGGCGCACCAGGGTCGAGAGATCCTCCGTGATCTCGCTGATCAGCTCCCCGAGCGGTCGCGGCCCGTCCGAGGCTGGCGCGGTCGGATGGCTCATCCGCCCGCTCCAGGAGCGCGGCTGCCGCTCACCGGCACGCCGTGATAGGCCCCGCTGACGAGCTGCGACTGCCGACTGGTGCCTCCGGGCTCCGCCTCGATCGGCGAATTCTCCGCACTCGCAGAGCTCTTGGCCGGGTCGGCGGTTATGCCGCGGGTGAACCGTCCGGCCAGAATCCCGGCGCCGAGTGCCGCGACCAGGAATGTGCCCGGCTTCCGGCGGGCGAACGAACGGACCTCGTCCAGCACACCTTGCGGGTCGCGATCTTCGAACCACCCGGCGACGTCGTGAGCCCGGTCCGCGGCTTGCGCGGTCAGCTCGGTCACGGTTCCTGGCTGGTCCGAGCCTCGCGCCATTGCCGAGAGCTGTTCTCCCAAAGAGCGAAGCCCGTTGGCAACCTTGACCTGTTGCGCCTGTGCCTGCGCCGACAACTCCGATTGCGCCTGCCCGGCTAGCATCTCGATCTGCTTCTTGGCCTCGCCAGCCACCTGCGTGGCCTGCTCCTTTGTCGTGGCGGTCACCTGTTGGGCGGCCTCCTTGGCGCCACCGGCCAACTCGGCCGCCTCGGTCTTGGCGACTTCAGCGGTGGACGGATCCTCGGCGGCAGCTGCAGTTGGCTCTGCGGACACAGGCGGGGCGAGTGGCGACAAGGGCGCCAACACGGCCTCTGGGTGTGCGGCAGGCGGCGGTGCCTGCGGTGCGGACGTGAAAGGGTCTGACATTACTGTCCTCTCCTCATCGTGTGACGAGTGCGTCATCGGCGTGAGGTCGACTCGCCCGAACCGGGCTCGTCCAGCTCGATCTGCTCCTTGCGCACCTCACCGGAAACCTGCTCCTGCTCGGTCACGGTCCTGGTGCCCAACCGCACGCGCTCCACAACCTCGGCTTCGGTGGTCACAACCGGTCGTTCGGCGTGCAACACGACCTCGTGCTCGGCCTCGGAGATCTCAGCGCCGCCAAGTGCGTCACCACGGTTGGCATCGGTGATGGGCTCGCGTTCGACAACGACCTCTTCGTGGGAGACAGGGACGGTGACCGTCTGCTGCTCGGTGACGACGTACTTGCGCAGACGCGCCCGGCCGGCCTCGACCTGCTCTGTGCCCACCCGCAGGTGCTCCTCCGAGCGCGTGATCGAGTCTTCTGACGCCGATGGAGCCGACTCCGTGTAGGCCGGTCCTGACTCGGCGGACTGGGCCTGCGAGGTGGTCTCGGAGAGATATTGGCTGTAGTAACTGTAGAGAGTCTCCTGCTCGTCGACATCCAGATGGCTGGTGTCATCGATACTCGGCGCGTCCTTCACCACGTCCTTGCCGAACGGCAATAGCAAGTCCCCACCCTGCACCTGGGCGCCCTGCAGAGGCACGAAGTTCTCCTTCATGCCAAACAACCCAGTGTTCACCGTGACCCAGTCCGGCTGACCTGTTGCATCGTTGAGGTACACCTGCCCCACCGAACCGATCTTGTCACCGTCCGCACCCACCACGGTGCGGTCCATCAACTCATCGGGGTTGAAGCTGTTGGCCATCGCGAACTCCTTCGACTCTTGAAAACTCCTGTCAACTGGGCGCACTATCACCCGCTCACCTGCTACACCTCCGGACCGGTTACCACCGGCTTACGTTGTAAACCTGTCCCGTCCCCCAGGTTGGGACTGTCAGTTCATCGGTGTAAGTGATCCAGACACGCCGGGTGCGCTTGGCGGGCAGGGTCGGACATGTCGGACACGCTTGATGGCATGACAACGACGTCAGCAGGCTGGATGGACCAGCAGCAGTTCGCGCAGGCACTGGTGGCGCGAGCCCGTCAGGAAGGCCTGGAGTTGATCGGCCCGGGAGGTCTGCTGACCGGGTT
>NZ_WLYK01000017.1 GCF_009707545.1 Nakamurella alba
GGCCTGGTCGACACCGTCTACGCCGAAGGCATCGCCGCCGGACAGCCACTCACCAGGCCCGCCGGTGAGGACCTGGCGGCGTTGGTGCCGCTGGCCGACCCGCACGGCATCGTCGCCACCAGCTGCCACCCTCTCGACGGCCACTACGACCCGGCCGCCGCCACCCGCCATTTCGCCGACCAACTCGCCCCCGCCGGCGTCACGTTGCTGCTGCGCACCACCGCCCGCCGCATCCGGACCCACCCCGACCACTCCGTCGCCGGCATCCACACCAGCCACGGCACCATCACCACCCCGATACTTGTCGTGGCCGCCGGCATCTGGACGCGGCACCTGTCCCGCACGGTCGGAGTCGACATCCCTTTCCAACAGCGCTCCGTCACCCTGGGCCGCACCACCCCCGCGACCCCCGGCCTGTTCGCCCCGGTGCTGCAGCACTCCGAGTTCACCGCCTGGCAACGAGAAGACGGCCGCATCGTCCTCGGCACCGGCCTCATCGGCCGCGACACCGTCCACCTGCCACCCGCCGCGCTGGCCGACCCGGACGTCCGCCGGCACCTGCGCGCCAACCGGCACGCCACCCGCATCCGCCCCGACCTGACCGGCACCACCCGACACACCCCCGACCACATCCCGGACACCATGCGCTGGTATCCGCCCGATCGCAGCGAGCTCACCCGGGCGCTGAAAGCCCTGCACCGGGCCGTCCCCGCCACCAGCAGCGTGAAGATCGAGCACACCTGGACCGGCATCCTGGACACCACCCCCGACGCCCTCCCCGTCCTGGACACCACCCAGGACGTCCCCGGACTCACCGTCCTGGCCGGCATGTCCGGCCACGGCATGGCCATCGGACCCGTCACCGGCACCATCGGCGCCCACCTCGCCCTCGGCAAAGACACCGGCTTCGACCTCACCGCCTTCCGCCACCGGCGCTTCGACCGACCGCGCAGAGCCACCGCCTCCCGACCGGGCTGAACCCACCATCCAGATCAACTGAGAGGTCACAGATGTCGCACTACCACGATCCGTCGGATGCCGACTACGACAAGGTCTACGCAGCGGAGACCCCGGATCTGCTGAAAGCTTTCGGCCGGTTCGACGCCGCGGTGTTCGCGCCCGAGGGTCGCGCACTCGATCTCAAGCACCGGGAACTGATCGCGGTGGCCGTCGCACTGACCACACAGTGCGTCTACTGCATCGAGTTCCACTCGCAGAACGCCATGAAGGCCGGCGCGACGACAGCCGAACTCGCGGAGGCAAGCTGGGTGGCGACCGCGATCCGAGCTGGGGGCGGCTTCGCGCACGGCCGGTTGGCCTTCAAGTACGCCGGGCAGACCGACGTCACTACCAGCTGAGTCGTTTTCGCCTAGCCAGCAGCAACGGCTGCGCTCGTTCCCCGATGGTGCCGGCCATTTAGCCGCTCGCAGTTGCTCACCGGTTGCAGGACCTCAGGTGTCGGGTCAGTGCACGTACTTCATCCAGTCGGCGGGCACCCGCCCGGCGGGGCCGGGGACGGGCTGGTCGGCGGGGTGCGCCTGCGGGTCGGCGAGCTCCGGCCCACCGAAACCGGAGTCCGAGGTGTAGTCCCAGAACCAGTCCTCGCCGGGCTCGAAGCTGCGGATGATCGGGTGGCCGGACTCCTTGAAGTGCGCCGTCGCGTGCTGGGAGGGCGAGGTGTCGCAGCAGCCGATGTGGCCGCACAGCGCGCACCGGCGCAGGTGCACCCACCAGCCGCCGGCCGCGTCGCACTCCACGCAACCGGTGCCGCTCGGCGGCACACTCGGGTCCACGCCGGGGATCTCGGACATCGGGTTCTCCTTCTGTCAGGCTCTATCTGGCACTCTCAGGCAATGTCCGGCACCGTCAGGCGTCGGTGGGCTGCGGGCCGGACAGTGGCAGCCGGACCAGGAACCGGGTGTCGCCAGGGGTGGACTGCAGGCTCAGGTCGCCGCGGTGCTTCTTGACGACGATGCGCCAGGAGATGTCCAGCCCGAGGCCGGTGCCCTCGCCGACCGGCTTCGTGGTGAAGAACGGCTCGAAGATCCGGTCGCGGATCTCCTCCGGCACACCGGGTCCGGTGTCGGCGATCTCGACGAACAGGTGGTCGTCGCCGAGCGGTCCGGTGGTGATGGCCAGCGTGCCCTCGCCGTGCATCGCGCCGACCGCGTTGTCGATGAGGTTGGTCCACACCTGGTTGAGTTCGGCGGCGTAGCAACCGATCCGCGGCAGCGAGGTGTCGTAGTGCTTGACCACCTGCACGCCGCTGCCGATCTTCTTGCCGAGCATCACCAATGTCGAGTCGAGCAGCTGGTGCACGTCGACGACCTGGAACGGCGCGCGATCCATCTGCGAGTACTGCTTGGCCGAGTCGACCAGGGTGGAGATGCGGGTGGTGGCGTCGGCGATCTCGTCCATCAGCTGCTCGGTCTCCACCGTGTAGCCGAGCCAGCGGACAGCACCGGGGAAGGCCTGCTCGCCGACGGTGTCACGGACCTCCTGCAGCCAGTCCGGTTCCAGCCCGGCCTGCACCAGGGTCGGCGCGATGTCCCAGCCGCCCGGCACGTCGTGCTCGTCCAGCCAGTCGGCGAGGGCGTCCTCCCGGTCCCCGGCCTCCAGCGGGCTGAGCTGCGGCGCCTTGGCCGCACGCTCGACCGCCTCCTCCTGGATCTTCACCACGGCCGCCATCGCGTCCGGGGTGAAGTGCCCGGAGGCGATGAAGCCGAGTTTGTGCCGCATACCGGCCACCCGCTCGCGCAGCGCCGCGGTCGCCCGGACCGCGGCCGCCGCCGGATTGTTCAGCTCGTGGGTGAGCCCGGCGGACAGCGAGCCCAGGGCCAGCAACCGCTCACGCTGGCCGACCGCGGCCTGCGAGCTCTGCAGGCCGAGGAACAGGCCCTCCAGCATGTGCATGGCCATCGGGAACCACTCGCGCATGATCCCGGCGAAGGTGCCGGCGTCCAGCACGTAGAACCGCGACGGCCGGATCACCCGGACCGAGTTGCGGTAGATCTGCGGCACCTGCTCGCCGAGGTAGGACTGCACCGCGCCGCTGTACACGCCGCGCTGCGAGGTCCGGGACGTCTCGATGTCCTCGCCGCCGACGCGGCGGAGCAGCGCGATCTCGCCCTCGAGCATCACGTAGAAGCAGGTGGCCGGGTCGCCCTCGGTGAACAGGTTGCCCGGCTCGGCACGGATCACGTGACCCTCACTGCAGATGCGCTGCAGCTGCTCGGGTTCCAGCTTCTCGAAGAGGAACAGCGTGCGCAGTTCCTCGATGTCGCAGGGCAGGGTCTCAGACATGTGCGGACTCACTCATGATCGCTCCAGGTATCGATGGACCAGCATCACGGCCATGGCTCCCTCGCCGACGGCGGAGGCCACCCGTTTCGCGGACTCGGACCGGGCGTCACCGGCGACGAACACGCCGGGCACGCTGGTCTCCAGGTGGTACGGCGGCCGCTCCAGCGGCCAGCTGCGCGGGTGTCCGTCGTCCAGCGGCAGGTCGGGACCGGCCACGACGAAACCCTTCCCGTCCTTCACCACGACGCCGTCCAGCCAGTCGGTGCGCGGCGCGGCGCCGATGAACACGAACAACCAGCCGGCCGGCACCGTCTCGGTCTCCCCCGTCGCGGTGCTGCGCAGGGTCAGCTCCTCCAGGTGGTCGGACCCGGTGCCGGCGATCACCTCCGTGCAGGTGCGGACGTGGATGTTCTCGATCGCAGCGATCTGTTGGATCAGGTAGTAGGACATCGACGACTCCAGCGTCGACCCGCGCACCAGCAGCGTCACCGACCGGGCACCACGGGCCAGGTACACCGCGGCCTGGCCGGCCGAGTTGGCCCCGCCGACGATGTAGACGTCCTGCTGCGCACAGGATGTCGCCTCGGTCAGTGCCGCGCCGTAGTAGACGCCGCGGCCGGTCAGGTCGCCCAGACCGTCGGCCGGCAGCTGCCGGTAGGACACG
Source organism: Nakamurella alba (assembly GCF_009707545.1). Lineage (NCBI taxonomy): Bacteria > Bacillati > Actinomycetota > Actinomycetes > Nakamurellales > Nakamurellaceae > Nakamurella > Nakamurella alba. Next base: position 3,968 of record NZ_WLYK01000017.1, read on the forward strand.
CCGGTGGCCAGCACCACGGCCCGGGCGTCGACCGAGCTGCCGTCGGCGAACCGCACCCGCCGGGCCGGGCCGTGCACCTCCAGGCCGACCACGTCCCGGGTGGTCAGCAGTTCGGCACCGAACCGGGTGGCCTGCCGGCGGGCCCGGTCCGCGAGCTGGGCGCCGGACAAGCCGTCCGGGAAACCGAGGTAGTTCTCGATCCGCGAGCTCTGCCCGGCCTGGCCCCCGGTCGCGGTGCGCTCCACCAACACGGTGCGCAGACCCTCGGAGGCCCCGTAGACCGCCGCGCCGAGACCGGCCGGCCCGCCGCCCACGACGATCAGGTCGTAGAAGTCGGAGATCGGTGTGGTGGCCAGCCCGACCCGGTCGGCCAGCTGGGCGTCCGACGGCGCCACCAGCGGTTGCCCCTCGGTGGTGATCACCACCGGCAGCGACTGCGCGTCCTGACCGGCCGCGGCCAGCAGCCGCTCGCCCTCCGCCTCGTCGGCGGCGAACCAGCGGTACGGGATCTGGTTGCGCGCCAGGAAGTCCCGCACCTCGGCCGAGCGCGCCGACCAGCGATGCCCGATCACCTTGGTCTCCGGCACCGCCCGGTGATCGGCCGCCTTCCATGCCTCCAGCAGGGAGTCCACCACCGGGTAGAGCTTCTCCTCCGGCGGGTCCCAGGGCTTGACCAGGTAGTGGTCCAGGTCGACGACGTTGATGGCGGTGATCGCCGCATCGGTGTCGGCGTAAGCGGTGAGCAGCACCCGGCGGGCCGCCGGGAACAGGTCCATCGCCTGCTCCAGGAACTCGATGCCGTTCATCTGCGGCATCCGGTAGTCGGCCAGCAGCACGGCGACCTGGTCCCCGCGGAGCTTCAGCTCGCGCAGCGCGTCCAGGGCCTGTGCCCCGGACTCGGCCCGCACGATGCGGTGGTCGGAGCCGTAGCGGCGGCGCAGGTCGCGGGCGACCGACCTGGACACCCCGGGATCGTCGTCGACGGTCAGGATCGCCGATCGGGAAGGACCGGGCACTGCTGCGGTCATGCCACTCCCTGCTGCCGTGGGACCCGGCCCTGCCGGACCGCGCCCCTCCAGTCTAGGAACGCCCGGGCCCGGCGCGCCGGGGTTGTGCGCTCAGGGCGCAATCGGCGCGACGCGGCGCCGGCCGTTCACGGAGCGACCCGGCCGGTGATCGACACCGGCAGCGGCATCCCGAACGGCCCGCCGCCGATCGGCGGCCGGTGCAGCAGGCCGGTCAGCACCACCGCCAGCACCTCCTGCAGCGCCGGGGCGAAGTCGAGCTTCATCGCGGCGAGATCCGGTGCGGCGCGGTAGGCCTCGAGCATCGCCGCGGACGGCTGGGTGTGCTGCCACAGCGCGCCGGCGACCACCGAGACGCCGGCCGCGGCCTCGATCGCCGCGGCGTCGGTCAGCTCCGGGACCGCCGCACCGATCACCGCCCCGAGCCGGGTGGCGTCGGTCAGGGAGGACCGCTTCCAGGCCGCGGCGACCTCGGGCGAGAGGTTGCGCTCCAGCACGCCGGCCTGCGCCCCGAGCAGGTCGCAGAGCACCGGTCGGGCGGCGGCCGCGGACGCCACCAGCTCCGCCACCCGCTCCACCCGGTCGGCCACCGGCGCGTCGGCCGGCACCGCGGCCAAGAGCCCGGGCAGCTCCTCGAGCCAGTCCGCCCACTGCGCGGTGAGCAGCTCGAGCAGCACCGCCTCGCGGGACTCGAAGTAGCGCAACACGTTCGACTTGGCCAGGCAGACCCGGCGGCTCAGCGCGTTCAGGCTCAGCTCGGCGACCGGCATCTCCTGGAGCATCTCCGCCGCGGTCGCCAGGATGGCGGTGCGGCGCACCTCGCGCTGCTCCGCGGAGCGCGCCCGTTGGAACCCGGTCATGATCGCCGATCCTACAGACCATCGGTCTGTAGGACGCGGGTCAGCGGGCCAGGTGCGCGCCCTGCCCGACCGCGTAGGCCTCGCCCAGCCAGCCGGCGAACTCCTCGTCCAACTGATCCGGCCGGGTCACCGTGACGTGGTGGACGAACAGCGACGTGGTGTACGGCGACACCGAGCTGATCCGCGGATCCCGGACGATCCGCTGCAGGTCCAGGTAGCAGCGCAGGCCGGTGGCCGTCGGCCGGGCGCCGGCGAACCCGCGCCGCGCACCTTTGAAGGTGATCGTCGTCTTGGACGGCGACAGCTCGTACGGCCCGCACCGGTCCAGCAGCTCCACGAACGACCGGTACAGCTCGAGCGATCCGGCGGGCTTGCCGCGCATGTGGTCCTCGACGCTCCATCGCGGGTCACCCATCCGGCCAGAGTGCCGGACCGGACCACGATCGACAACCGCCCACTTCGACTGCCGTTGGCCGACCGCACGAGCCGTCGGAAAGAACCGCCGGTCTGTTGATAACGAACCACCGGTCCGCTACGGTCGACGACAACAGACCGACGGTCTGCTGTACAACGGACACGAGGAGGACACCATGCTCGAGATCCCCGACCTGACCGGCCGCACCGTGGTCGTGACCGGCGCGAACAGCGGCACCGGCAAGGAGGCGACCCGTCGGCTCGCCGGCGCGGGCGCGACTGTGGTCATGGCCGTCCGGACGCCGGAGAAGGGCGAGCAGGCCCGATCCGAGATCCGGGCCGGGCTGCCGGACGCCGACCTGCAGGTGCGCCGGGTCGACCTCGCCGACCTGGCGTCGATCGCGGACTTCGCCGACGGCCTGGTCGCCGACGGCACGCCCATCGACCTGCTGATCAACAACGCCGGCGTGATGGCGCCGCCGCGGCGGCTGGAGACGGCCGACGGCTTCGAGCTGCAGTTCGGCAGCAACTTCCTCGGCCCGTTCGCGCTGACCCTGCGGCTGCTCCCGCTGCTGCTCGAAGCGGGCGGTGCCCGGGTCACCACCATGAGCAGCGGCGTCAGCCACATGGGCCGGATCGACGTCGATGACCTGCAGTGGCAGCGCAAGCGCTGGTCGCCGATGCGCAGCTACGCCCAGTCGAAGCTGGCCGACCTGATGTTCTCGCTGCAACTCGCGCGGATCGCCACCGAGCGTGACCTGGACCTGGTCAGCAATGCCGCGCACCCCGGGTTCACCCGGACCAACCTGCAGACGGCCGGCGCCAACCTGGGGCGGGCCACGCCGAAACGACGGCAGTCGCTGATGTTCTCGCTGGTGCCCTCGCAGTCGGTCGGGCCGGGCACCGAGCCGCTGCTGCACGCGGCCACGTCGCCGATCGCCGGATCCGGTTCCTATTGGGGCCCGGGCGGTTTCGCCAGTCTGATCGGCCCGACCGCGGTGTCCCGCATCCCGCGGCACGCGCTCGACGAGCAGGTGGCGGCGCGGCTCTGGACCACCGCCGAGGAACTGACCGGCGTCACGCTCGACGCGGCGGTGCGACCGCGCGCCTGAGGCCCGATGGCAAGGCACCGGCCTCAGGTGCGCGGTCCTAGGATCCGGGCATGGCCTTCCTCGAACCCGTCACACTCACCGGCGATCTCGTGGTGCTGGAGCCGCTGTCCACCGATCACCTCGAGGGTGCGGTCGCGGCGGTCCGGGACGGCGAGTTGTGGAAGCTGAGCTACACCGCCATCCCCGATCCGGACGGTGTCGCCGCCGAGATCGACCGCCGACTGGCCGAGCAGGCAGCCGGCCGGATGCTCCCGTTCACGGCCGTGCGTCGGGACACCGGCGAGGTCATCGGGATGACCACCTTCATGAACCCGGACCCGGTCAACCGCCGGGTGGAGATCGGGCACACGTGGAACGCGACCTCCGCGCACCGGACCGGCACCAACACCGAGAGCAAGCTGCTGCTGCTCGGCCACGCCTTCGAGACCCTCGGCTGCATCGCCGTGGAGTTCCGGACGAACTGGTTGAACATGCAGTCCCGGGCGGCGATCGCCAGGCTCGGCGCGAAGCAGGACGGCGTGCTGCGGCACCACATGGTGATGCCGGACGGCAGTTTCCGGGACACCGTGGTGTTCTCGATCATCGCCGTGGAGTGGCCGGCGATCCGTGGCGAGCTGCGCCGCCGGTTGGCCGCACACCGCTGAGGTCGGCCGTGCTCAGGCCGAGCCGACCCACTCGTCGGACCCGTCGGCGAACACCTGACGCTTCCAGATCGGGATCCGCTTCTTGACCTCGTCCACCAGTTCGGCGCAGGCGGCGAACGCCTCGCGCCGGTGGGCGGCGGACACCGCGGCGGCCAGTGCGACGTCACCGATCCCGAGCAGCCCGAACCGGTGACTGACCGCGACGGCGAGAACACCGTCCCGGGCGGCGATCTCGGCGGCGACCTCGGCGACCACCCGGGCCGCGGTGGGGTGCACCTGGTACTCCAACTCCTGCACCGACCGGCCGCCGTCGTGGTCACGCACCACCCCGGAGAAGCTCACCGTCGCGCCGGCGGCGGCCACGTCCACCGCCGCGACATGCGCTGCCACGTCCAGGTTCTCGTCGGACACCGCGGCGATGATCACCCGGCCGGTCATCCGGTGCCCGATCCGGGGTGGTCGCCGCCGGCCAGCTGGTCCAGGGCGTGGTCCAGCACCCGGTCCAGCACCGCCATGCCGTCCTTCACCCCGCCGGTCGACCCCGGCAGGTTGACCACCAGGGTGCGCCCGGCGACACCGGCGACCCCGCGGGACAGGATCGCCGTCGGCACCTTGTCCGCGCCCTCCCGGCGCAGCGCGTCGGCCAGGCCGGGGATCTGGTAGTCCAGCAGGGCGGCGGTCGCCTCCGGGGTGCCGTCGGTGGGGGTGAGGCCGGTCCCGCCGGAGGTGATCACCAGGTCGGCGGTCAGTGCGCCGCGCAGCGCGATCGGCAGGTCCGGCCCGTCGGCGACGACCACCGCGTCCTCGCAGTGGAACCCCTTGCCGCGCAACCATTCCACCAGCAGCGGTCCGGTCCGGTCCGGGTAGACACCGGCCGCCGCGCGGGTCGAGGCGACGATCACCACGGCGGTGCGCGGACCGCTCATCGGTCCGCCGGCCGCTGCCAGGACCCGGTCTTGCCGCCGTCCTTCGACTCGACGCGGACGGCATCCAGCACCGCGGCCGGGTCCACGGCCTTGACCATGTCGTGCAGCGTCAGCCCGGCGACGGCCACGCTGGTCAGCGCCTCCATCTCGACGCCGGTGCGATCCGCCGTCCGCACCGTCGCGGTGATCCGCACCTCGTCCCCGCCGAGCGAGAGATCAACGGTGACACCGGAGATCGCGATCGGGTGGCACAGCGGCACCAGGTCCGGGGTGCGCTTGGCGGCCATGATCCCGGCGATCCGGGCGGTGGCCAGCGCGTCGCCCTTGGGCAGACCGTCCCGGCGGAGCAGGTCGACCACCTCGGCGGTGGTCCGCAGCACGCCGGTGGCCACCGCCGTGCGAGCGGTGACCTCCTTGCCGGTCACGTCGACCATCCGGGCGGACCCGGCGGCGTCGACGTGGGTCAGCCCGGCTGCGTCAGTCATCGTCCTCGCCGACCGAGGAGAAGCTGGCGGCCGGCGCCGCGTGGCCCTGCTCGTGCGCGACCCGGGACACCGCCGCCGCCACCGCCTTCGAGACCTTCGCGTCGAACACGCTCGGCACGATGTAGGAGGCGTTGACCTGGTCCGGCGCCACCACGTCGGCGATCGCGGCGGCCGCGGCCAGCAGCATGTCGTCGGTGATGTTGTGCGCCTGGGCGTCCAGCAGCCCGCGGAACACCCCCGGGAAGGCCAGCACGTTGTTGATCTGGTTCGGGAAGTCGCTGCGGCCGGTGGCGACGACGGCGGCGTACTGCTGCGCCTCCAGCGGGTCGATCTCCGGGTCCGGGTTCGCCAGCGCGAACACCACCGCGTCGGAGTTCATCGCCCGGATGTCCGCGCCGGTCAGGATGTTCGGCGCGGAGACGCCGATGAACACGTCGGCCCCGACGATCGCGTCGTGGATGGTGCCGGTCTGCGCGTCCTTGTTGGTCTTGCCGGCCACCTCGGCCAGGTTCGGGTCCATGCCCTCCCGGCCGCGGTGCACGATGCCGTTGATGTCGACGGCGACGATGTCGGCCGGGGTCTGCTTCAGCAGCAGCCGGATGATGGCGTTGCCGGCGGCGCCGACCCCGGAGACCACGATCCGGCAGTTGGTGATGTCCTTGCCGACCACCCGCAGCGCGTTGCGCAGGGCCGCGACCACGACGATCGCGGTGCCGTGCTGGTCGTCGTGGAACACCGGGATGTCCAGCATCCCGCGCAGCCGCCGCTCGATCTCGAAACACCGTGGGGCGGCGATGTCCTCGAGGTTGATGCCGCCGTAGACCGGGGCGATCAGCTGCACCGTGCGGATGATCTCCTCGGTGTCGGTGGTGTCCAGGCAGACCGGCCAGGCGTCGACGCCGGCGAACTTCTTGAACAGCGCCGCCTTGCCCTCCATCACCGGCAGCGCCGCGGCCGGGCCGATGTTGCCCAGGCCCAGCACGGCGGTGCCGTCGGTGACCACGGCGACCGTGTTCCGCTTGATGGTGAGCCGGCGGGCGTCGTCCGGGTTGTCGGCGATGGCCCGGCAGACCCGCGCGACGCCGGGGGTGTAGGCGCGGGAGAGGTCGTCACGGTTGCGCAGCGGGACCTTGGAGGTGACCTCGATCTTGCCGCCGAGGTGGACCAGGAAGGTGCGGTCGGAGACCTTGCGCACCTCGACGCCCGGCAGGCTGCCGACCGCCTCGGTGATCAGGCCGGCGTGGTCGGCGGACAGCGCGTTCGCCGAGAGGTCGACGACCATCAGCCCGGCGGCCGATTCGACGACGTCGAAGGCGGTGATCACGCCGCCGGCCTTGCCCACAGCGGTGGTCAGATCCCCCGCTGCGGTGGCCGACGGCGGGGCCGCGATCCGCATGGTGATCGAGTAACCGGGACCTGGCATCGCCATGGGGAGGACTTCCTTCATCGGGTGGCGCGGGGCGCTTCTTCGGTGGCACGGGGCGTGACGCCGGCACGCTGACGGATGCCGTCCGCATTTCCGGCACCAGAAGGCTAGTCCGTCGCGGCGTGGTGTGCCGCTGCCCGACGTCCGTCACAGCGGTGACCCCGCGCACGCCGGTCACCTCAGGCAGGCGGCTCGTCGACGTCCAGTCCGGTGGCCAGGTCGCCGCACTCCACCAGCACGACGTCGCCGCGGGCCAGGTGGTCACGGGCGCCGCGATCCCCGGTGGCCGACGCGGCGATCGCCGCCAGGTGGTCGCGGCCGAGCAGCACCGGGTGTCCGGGCACCCCACCGTACGAGGCCCTGGCCAGCACCGACGGTCCGTGTACGACAGCGGCGGCGGCCACCCGGTCGACGACCCGGATGTCGACGTCGGGCAGGTCGACCAGCATCACCAGGACGGCAAGAAGGTCGGGCCGGGCGGCGAGTGCCTGCAGCCCGAGCCGCAGACTGCCGCCCATGCCGGTCTCCGGTTCCGGGTTCCGCACCACGGCGGTGCCCGGTGGCAGCACATCCTCGACCTCCTGCGCCGCTGCGCCGGTGACGACCAGCACAGGGTCCAGGGACCGCAGGGTGCTCAGCGCTCGCAGGACCCAGGGTCCGTCGCCGGTGTCGGCGAGCGCCTTCGGGCCGCCGAACCGGCGACCGGCGCCGGCAGCCAGCAGCAGCCCGGCGACCCCCGGATCAGCGATTGATGACCGTGCTGGGGTGGTGGTAGGGCAGAGAGGCCGGATCGAGCGGGAACTCGGTCTCGCCGAACGGCGACAGCGCACCCTGGCGGTCGGCGTTGAACTCGCTCACGGCGTGCTCACCGTCCGGCACCCGGGGCCATTCCGGATCGACACCCTTGCCGCGCTTGTCCGCCACCGGACCTCCTCGTTCGCCGCCGGTCCGCCACCGGCACGCGCCGCCCGGTCGACCGCGCGGCGCTCCCATCATCCCCGACCGCCGGGCGTCGCTCAACACGCTGTCCACACCCGCGCGGGACCCGTCCGGGACCACCGCCCGGACTGCGTACCGTGACCGCTGATGACCTCGTGCCTGGACTGGATGCGCGGGCGGTCCGACGCCGCCCTGATCGCGCTGCTGCGCGCCCGTCCCGACCTCGCCGTCCCGGCGCCGGGCGACCTGGCCGTCCTCGCCCGGCGGTTGGACACCCCGCCGTCGGTCTGGCGGGTGTTGGAAGGGCTGAACCGGTTCGAGGTCCAGTTGCTGCAGGCGCTGGTGCTGCTCCGCGGCGCGGCCCCCTCCGCCGGGGTGGTCACCCGCCTGCTCGGCCCGGACACCGATCCGGATGCGGTCCGGGCCGGCCTCGACCGGCTGGAGACCGTCGGCCTGGTGCGCGGACCGGACCTGGAACTGGCGCCGCCGGTCCCGACGGCGCTCGGGGAGTTCCCCGCCGGGCTCGGCCCGCCGGGGAGCCTCGACCCGGTGGCGGCGCGGCGCGCACTGGCCGGCCTCGACGAGGATGCGGCGGCCCTGCTGCGCCGGCTGGACGGCGGTCAGCCCCGCGGCACGCTGACGCCGGGCAGCCCGGTCGCCCGGCTCGCCGACGACCTGGTGGAGAAGGGTCTGCTGGTGCGGGCGGACGCGGCGACCGTGGTGCTGCCCCGCGAGGTCGGCATGGCGCTGCGCGGTCATGCCCCGCTGGGCGAGGTGCAGCCTGTGCTGCCGGACGTCCCGGTCGGCCGGCACACCCGGAAGACCGTCGACGGCACCGCCGGCGGCCAGGGGCTGACGGCGCTGGCCGCCGCCCGCGGGGTGATCGGCGCGATGGGCCGGAACCCGGCGCCGGCGCTGAAATCCGGCGGGCTCGGCGTCCGTGAGCTGCGCCGGATCGGCAAGGAGATCGACCTGCCGGAGTTCCGGGTCGCCCTGCTCGCCGAACTGCTCGCCGCTCTGGCGCTGATCGCCACCAGCGAGCCGCGCACCCGGTCCACCTCGATCGCCTGGGCACCCACCCCGGAGTCCGACGACTTCCTCGACGGCGAGGAGGCCGAGTGCTGGTCGCTGCTCTCCCGCACCTGGTTCGAGTTGCGCCGCGAACCGGCCCGGGCCGGCAGCAAGGACGCCGCCGGTCGCACGGTCAACGCCCTGGCCGCCGAGATGTCGTGGCTGCGCGGTCCCACCGACCGCCGGTTCGTGCTGCAGATGCTCGCCGACCTGCCGCCGGGCAGCGGTCTGGAGGGGGATGCACTCACCCAGCGGTTGGCCTGGTTGGCCCCGCTGCGTCCGCCGGAGCGCCGGGACCCGCTGGCCCGCGTGCTGGTGGAGGAAGCGACCTTCCTCGGCATCGTCGCCTTCGGTGCGATCACCTCGGCCGGCCGGGCACTGCTCGGTGATGATCCGGACGCGGTCACCCTGGCCTACCGGGAGTCACTGCCGGACCCGGTCGACAAGGTGCTGGTGCAGGCGGATCTCACCGTCGTCGCACCGGGTCGGCTGGAACCCGGACTGGCCGGCCGGCTGGCCGAGATCGCCGACATCGAATCCGCCGGCAGCGCCACCGTCTTCCGGGTCACCGCGCAGAGCCTGCGCCGCGGGTTCGACGGCGGTGCCACCGCCACCGACGTGCACAGCCTGTTCGAGCGTCACTCGGCGACCGGGGTGCCGCAGGCGCTGACCTACCTGATCGACGACACCGCCCGGCGGCACGGCATCCTCCGCGTCGGCGCCGCGACGAGCTACCTGCGCAGCGAGGACTCGACGCTGATCGACACCGCTCTCGCCCACGCGCAGGCCGCCGGCATCGAGTTGCGGCGGCTGGCGCCGACCGTCGCGCTGTCCACTACCCCGCCCGAGGACCTGCTGGCGGTGCTCGCCGCGGCGGGGCTGCTGCCCGCTGCCGAGGATGCGGACGGCACCGTCGTCGACCTGACCGCGGCGCCCGCCCGGGTGCGTTCGGCGCCGCCGGCGATCACCGGCCGCCGGGAGCCACCGGCGCCCAGCGAGGAGCAACTCGTCGCGCTGGTCCACCGGATGCGGGCCGGCGACCAGGAGTCCCGGCAGCGGGCCGGCGGGCAGTCGCCGGAGGAGTCGACGGCCCGCTCCCTGCAACTGCTCCGCGATGCCGCGGCCCAGCGGCAGCAGGTCTGGATCGGGTACGTCGACGCGGAGGGTGGGACCAGCCGGCGGCTGATCGAACCGATCGCGGTGTCCGGCGGTACCGTCGCCGCCTTCGACCAGCTGCGGCAGACCATGCGGACCTTCGCGCTGCACCGGATCACGGGGGTGGGCATCCCGGAGCCCGGGGAGACCTCGGGCGCGACCGGGGCCTGACGGCTGTTCTGTTCTGCCCGGTCCGCCCGTCAGGTCCGCCGGCCACCGGACGGGTCTGCACACCCCCATGGCTGCACCGGTGCCGTTGACGCTGCCGGTCCTGTCCGTCCTCTACGGCAGATCCGACTCCGTGACCCCAACGGGTGAAACTCGGCGCGAAGCGGACGACCTGCCGATCCGGGTCCGGCCGAACTCAACCGATCCGTGACTTCGCGCGTCTAACCTGCACATCAGGTCCTCACGTGCACCGATCGCGCTCCGCGCCGCACCCCGGGATCACCAACAGCACGGCGAGGGGCCCTGCGGGGCGGGACGGGTACCACCATGAAGCGATCACTCCTTTCCGGGATCACTGCGGCCTTCGCGGCCGTGGTCACCGGGTTCGCGCTCACCGCGTGCACCTCGGCCGGCGCGGCCGACCCGGCGATCACCGCGCCCGCGATCGGCACCACCTCCCCGGCCGCAGCGACCACCACCGCCCCCAGCGCCACCACCTCGGTGAGCGTGCCGAGCCTGCCGTCGGTCACCAGCGTGACCACCTCCACCGACTCCTCGACGACGTCCTCCTCGTCGAGCAGTTCGACCTCCACCTCCACGACGACCTCCACCACGACCTCGACCCCCGCGCCCATCGCGAAGCCGACCGTGGCCACCAGCCCGAAGTCCGGCGCCGACAACATCTCCCCGCGGACCGCCATCACGGTCAGCACGAAGACCGGCACCATCACCTCGGTCAAGCTGGTGAACGAGGAGGGCGGCTCGGTCATCGGCAAGTTGAGCGCCGACAAGAAGTCCTGGACCACCGCCGAGGTGCTCGGCTACGGCCGGACCTACACGCTGTCCGGTACCGCGAAGAACGCCGGCGGCAGCACCGCGCTCAAGGGCTCCTGGAAGACCGCGGCGCCGGACGGGATCGTCTCGGTCAACATCTCCCCGCGTGAGGACCGGGTCGTCGGCATCGCCGCCCCGATCCTGGTCAGCATCGGCACCGACATCACCGACCAGACCGCCCGGGCGAACATCGAGAAGGCCATCACCGTCACCACGTCGCCGAAGACCGAGGGCTCCTTCGCCTGGATCCAGCACGACGACGGCTGGGGCCTGGACTGGCGGCCGAAGAACTACTGGAAGGCCGGCACCAAGGTCACCGTGACCGCCGACATGTACGGCGTGGACATGGGCAACGGGCTGTGGGGCGAGGAGGACAAGGTCGCGACCTTCTCCATCGGCCGCGCCCAGGTCACCAAGGGCGACGTGCAGACCCACCGGCTGCAGGTCTTCCGCGACGGCAAGCTGGTCCACGACTACCCGGCGTCCTTCGGCTACGAGGGCGATCCGGGCCGGGTGACCCGCAGCGGCACCTACATCGTCATGGAGAAGCACGACCTCTACCTGATGAGCAACCCGACCTACGGCTACACCGACTTCAAGGCCTACTACGCCACCCGGATCTCCAACAACGGCGAGTTCATCCACGCCAACGACGGGACCGCCGACGTGCAGGGCTACGAGAACGTGACCCACGGCTGCATCAACCTGACCTACGACCGGGCCAAGGAGTACCAGGAGGAGGCGCTCTGGGGTGACCCGGTCGAGATCACCGGCTCCTCCATCCCCCTCACCGAGTCCGAGGGCGACATCTACGACTGGGCCATCCCGTGGGAGGACTGGATCACCCGGTCCGCCCTCTACGGCTCCAGCTGATCCATCGTCCCTGAACGCCCCCTCCCGCTCGTCGGGTGGGGGCGTTCGGCGTTGGTGCCCGGTGCCGGCTGGTGGACAGCGCCTGGAGGGGCGGGAGTCCCGCAGCGGGCGGGTTTCTCGACGCCCCGGAGCGGTTCCGATCGCCGGCTGATCGGCACCGGGTTCCGCGATCCGGGCGGCGGTGGGCGTGGCCCCGACCACGGGTGCGAACGCAGGCCCACCTCGAAGGAATCGGGGACCGGAACCATCGGCCGGCGATGGAAATGGTCCCCGATCGGGCCACCCACCGCACCACCCGCGGCCGGCCCCTCACCGCGCTACGGACCCGACCACCTCCCCACCGGCGTCGACCGCTCCGATCGGGGACCGCAACCATCGGCAGGCGATGGAAAAGGTCCCCGATTCCGGTGCGCACCCTCGACCACCTCGTCTCCAGACCGGAGCACCCACCACAGACGGGATCAACGAGCAGCGGTGAGCAGCACCCCGGCGATCTGGTCGGCGGAGTCGACGGTCATCACGGTGCCGTCGACGGCGTCGGCGAGGCGGCCGAGGGCATCGAGATCGGCATCACCGAAGGCGAGTAGCACCAGGGTGACCGGGCGCTCCGGATCGCGGGCCGCCTGCAACGCCGCGACCGTGCCGTCGAGGTCCTGCCCGCCGTCGACATCCTCGTTCCGGCCGTCGGTCATCACGGCGAGCACGGTCCGGGCTCCTGGTCGGGCCGAGTCCCTCGCCGCCGCATAGGCATCGACGAGGGTGTTGTAGAAAGCGGTGCCGGTCGGCAGCACCTCCGCCCGGGCGAGCGAGTCCTGCAGGGTCGCGGTGCCGGCGGGGTCCAGGGTCGTCAGCGGCACCCGCTCGATCCAGTCCCGCGGGGCGTCGAGCTGGTTGCCGAAGATCCAGAGGCCCATCCGGGACCCGACCGGCAGCGCCGCCGGCAATGCCTCGCCGGCCGCACGAGCGGTCGCCAGCGGGGTCGGCGTGCCGTCCCCCTTGTCCCCCATCGATCCGCTCACGTCCACGACGGTCAGCACGTCCAGCGGCCAGGCCTTGTCGGTCAGCGAGCGGGCGTTCGTCAGGGTGACCGCGTCCAGCGGCGGCAGCACCGCCATCCGGCCGACACCCGGAAGATCGATCTCCTTGGTGCCGGGCTTGGTGAAACCGGCAGCGGCACGGGCCTTGTCGCCGGCCGCGCCGAGCAGCGACTGCTGCAGGGCAGCGGTCGCCGGGGACGACGGGCGCAGGTTCATCCACGGATACGCCAGTGCCGGAACACCTTCGGCGGTCTTCACCACCACTCCGAGCGGCCCGCGCGGGCTGTTCAGCAGTCGCTGCTCGGTGACCCGCAGGTGCCCGTCGGGGATGACCCGGCCCGCATCGACCGGACGCGCCGTCTTCAGCACGGCCGACGCCACCCCGACCCCGGAGTACCCGTCCCCGGTGTCCGCGGTGGCGAGACCGGTGAGCCGGCCGGCGATGTCGGTGGCGGTGCCGGACGTCGCCGGTGACTGGATCTGCAGGGTGGTCCCGGCGTGGGCGGCCGGGTCGAGCAGCGAGGCCCAGCTGGACCCGGAGGAGTTCAGCGAGCTCGCCAGCGCCGGCGCCGCCGCGAGCACCACGGGGCTGCCCGCCATGCTCCGCGCGCCGGTCGCAGCCGCCACCCCGAGGGCCGCGGCGCGTTCGCGGGAGTCCGGGATCCACGCGTCGACGGTGCCGTTGCGCAGCAGCCGCGCACCGTCGGACGTGTCGACGACGGTGAGGGCGAGATCGACGCAGGCGTCCTCCGCCGCCGCCCGGACGACCGGGGCGAACCCGGTGGTGGTGGCGATGCGGACGGTGCCGACCGACGTGCAGGTGGCCGGCGGCGTCGCGGGCGGAGTCGTGGCCGGCGGCTCCGAGGTCGGCGGAGCAGTGGTGGACGGCGCAGTGGTGGACGGCGCAGTGGTGGACGGCGCAGTCGATGGTGAACCGCTCGTTGATACCGAAGAGGTGGGCGTCGGAGAAGGAGCGGGCGCACCGGTCGACGTCCCGGAACCGGAGGGCACGGAAGGCACGGAAGGCACCGCCGGCGGGGACGCGGCATCCGTCCCCGTGGTCCCCGTGGCGCCAGGCACCGAGTTTCCGGGATCGGATTCCTCGGGATCGGACACGACCGGAGCGGCCGACGGATCCGAGGTACCGCGCTGTGCAGCACCTTCCGTACCGGATCCGGGGCGGATGATCAGCAGCGCCACGGCAGTGATCACCGCCGCAGCGACCACCACGACGATCGCCGCGACCCACCCCCGGTGCACCTTCGGCTGCTCGTGCCTTCCCACCGCACCTCCTCATTGAGGTCACGGAGCGTGGTCAATCAGCTCCGCAAACGTCGAATCCCACCCTTTCAGCCGGTGATTCGACACCCAGCCTACCCAAGATGGGCACGATACGAGCGGAATGCAGCACGTTCGGGTGCATCGGGAGTCGGCAGGATCAAGAGGATCAGGCCGGACCGACGTCACGCAGCGTCAGAACGATCTCGCCCTCCTCGTCGGAGGCGGCCAGGTCGACGTCGGCGCGCAGGCCCCAGTCGTGGTCGCCGTCGGGATCGTCGAAGATCTGCCGGACGTGCCAGACGCCGGGCTCCTTGTCGATGACGACCAGCGCCGCCGAGCGGGCAGGCCCGCCGGTGCCGAGGTGGTCGTACTCGTCGCGGTAGTCCTCGATCGCCTCCTGCCAGCGGGCCGAGTCCCAGCCCGCCCCGCCGTCGAGTTCCCCGAGTTCGGCGAAGGCTCCCCGGCTCGCCAGCTCGACGCGCCGGAAGAGCGCGTTCCGCACCAGGATGGTGAAGCCCCGCACGTTCGCACTGATCCCCCGGGACGCCGACGGCGGCCGGATCCCGGCCCCGGGTGTCGCCGGATCCTCGTCGTCCGGGTGCGCGAGTGCTTCCCACTCGTCGAGCAGGCTCGAGTCGACACCACGGACCAGTTCGCCGAGCCAGGCGATGATGTCCTGCAGGTCCTCGGTCCGAGCCTGTTCCGGCACCGTCCGGCGCAGCGCCCGGTACGCATCGGCCAGGTACCGCAGCACCACGCCCTCCGACCGCTGCAGGCCGTAGAAGGCGATGAACTCGCCGAAGGTCATGGCCCGCTCGTACAGGTCCCGCACCACCGACTTCGGCTGCGGCTCGTACTCCGCCACCCACGGGTGACCCTTGCGGTAGGTCTCGTAGGCCACCTCGACAAGATCGGCCAGCGGGCGTGGGTATTCGACGTCCTCGAGCAGCTCCATCCGCTCCTCGTACTCGATGCCGTCGGCCTTCATCGCGGCCACCGCCTCGCCGCGGGCCTTGAAGCGCTGCGCCGAGAGCACCGGACCGGGACCGTCCAGGATCGCCTCGATCAGCGAGACCACATCCAGCGCATACGATTCCGACTCCCGGTCCAGGATGTCCAGGGCGGCCAGCGCCAGCGGGGCCAGCGGCTGGTCCAGGGCGAAGTCCACCTGCAGGTCGGCGGTCAGCCGGTACCGACGGCCGTACTCGTCCGGCTCGTCCAGTCGCTCCACCACGCCGGCGGTCAGCAGCGCGCGGCCGATCGCGAGTGCCCGCAACGCATGTCGGAGCTGACGTGGTCGCGGGTCGTGGCTGCTCTCGATCAACCGGCGCATCGCGGTGAAGGCGTCCTCGGGGCGGGCCAGCAACGACAGGATCATGCTGTGACTGACCCGGAAGTGCGATCCCAGTGGCTCCGGATCAGCGGCGAGCAGTCGGTCGTAGGTCTGCTCCGTCCAGGCCACGAAACCCTCGGGAGGCTTGCGGCGCTGCACCTTCCGGCGTTTCGCCGGGTCGTCCCCGGCCTTCGCCAACGCCCGCTCGTACTCGATCACGTGCTCCGGCGCGAGCACCACGACATCGCCGGAGGTGTCGAAGCCGGCCCGGCCCGCGCGCCCGGCGATCTGGTGGAACTCGCGGGCGGTGAGCAGGCGGGTGCGGTGACCGTCGTACTTGGACAGCTGGGTGAGCAGCACGGTGCGGATCGGTACGTTGATGCCGACGCCGAGGGTGTCCGTCCCACAGATGACCTTGAGAAGGCCTGACTGGGCGAGCTTCTCGACCAGGCGACGGTACTTGGGGAGCATGCCGGCATGGTGCACGCCGATGCCGTGCCGGACCAGCCGGGACAGCGTGCGGCCGAACCCGGCGGAGAACCGGAAGTCGCCGATCAGCTCGGCGATGGCGTCCCGGTCGGCACGCGAGGCGACGGTGACGCTCATCAGCGCCTGTGCCCGCTCCAGCGCCGCGGCCTGGGTGAAGTGCACGATGTAGACCGGCGCCAGTCCGGTGGACAGCAGTTCCTCCAGCGTCTCCTGCAGCGGCATGGTGACGTACGAGAAGTGCAGCGGCACCGGACGTTTCGCGTCGTCGATGATGCTGACCGCACGCTCCGTCCGCTGCTCGAGGTCGTCGGCGAGCGGGCGGATGTCGCCCAGGGTCGCCGACATCAGCACGAACTGCGGACGGTCCAGCTCGAGCAGCGGCACCTGCCAGGCCCACCCGCGCTGCCGGTCGCCGTAGTAGTGGAACTCGTCCATCACCACCATGCCCGGGTCCGAGTCGCGGCCGCCGCGCAGGGCGACCAGCGCGAGGATCTCGGCGGTGCAGCAGATGATCGGGGCGTCGGCGTTGACCGCGGAGTCGCCGGTGATCATCCCGACCGATGCCGGGCCGAAGATGTCGGTGAGGTCGAAGAACTTCTCGCTCACCAGCGCCTTGATGGGGGCCGTGTAGTACGACCGGCGGCCGGTGGCCAGCGCGACGAACAGCGCGGCGGTGGCGATCATGCTCTTGCCGGAGCCGGTCGGGGTGGCCGCGACCACGTGGTTGCCGGAGACGATCTCCAGCAGGGCCTCCTCCTGGTGCGGGTACAGCACCGTCCCGCGCCGCTGCGCCCAGTCGGTGAAATGGTCGAACAGGGTGTCGGCGTCGGTGGCCGGCGGCGGCGTCAGCAGCTCGACGACGGCCTCGGGGTCCAGCACCTCGTCGGAGGCCGGGCGGTCGGCGAGGTCGTCGGTCACCCGTACACCCTTGCACGCCGCGGGCGGCGGATCAGCCGGTCCGCTCCCGCGACAGCTGGGCCAGGACCTGCTGGATGCCGCGGGTGGAGGTGTGCAGGCCGAGGTAGTGCGGCCAGAGCCGGTCGTACACCTGCTGCCAGTCGCCGTCCGGCCGGGTCTCGCCGACCACCGGGTTCCACTCCGTGATGTCCGGGTCCAAGCCGGTCGCCACCGCGGCGAGGTAGGCATCGCCCAGCGCGGCGCCGATGTTCTCCCTGGTCAGTTGCTGCGGGAAGCCGGTCACCGAGCTGACAATGCGCGGCCAGAGCGCGCTCTGCGAGCCACCGCCGACGGCGACCAGCCGGTCGAGTCGGGCGCCGGCGTCGGTGAAGGCCTGCAGGTTGTGCCGGACGCCGAAGGCGATCGCCTCCAGGATCGCCCGGTAGAGCTCGCCGCGGCCGGTGTCCAGGGTCAGGCCGGCGACGACGCCGCGGGCATCCGGCTCGAACAGCGGCGTCCGCTCACCGGCGAAGTACGGCAGCATCAGCAGCCCGCGGGATCCGGCCGGCACCTCCCCCGCCGCGTCCACCAGGCCGGCGTAGTCCTCGCCGGTGATCCGGCGGAACCAGTCGGTGACCGCGCCGCTGGTGGCCATGCCGGCTGCCAGGGTGAAGGTGTCGCGGCGGGCGCCGGCGGTCGACCAGAGGCCCGGGCTGGACAGCGGCTGCTCGGTGACCGCGGTGATGAACATCGTCGTGCCGTACATGACCATGACGTCGCCGACCCCGGTGGCGCCGACGCTGACCCCCTCGGCCCAGGCGTCGATGGTCCCCGCGGTGACCGGGATGCCCTGCGGCAGGCCGGTGGCGGCGGCAGCCTCGGCGGTCACCGTGCCGACGACGTCCTCCGGCCAGGCCAGCGCCGGCAACTCGAGCTCGGGGAACAGCTGTGCGCACCACTCCCGGTTCCAGTCGCGGTCGGCGGGCCGGTACAGCGGTGCTGACTGGCTGGCCGAGTGGTGGTCGAGCACGTACTCGCCGGTGAGCCGAGCGACGAGGAAGGAGGCCGTGGTGTGGAACCGCCGGGTCCGCGACCAGGCGTCGGGTTCGTTCTGCCGCACCCAGAGCAGCTTCGGGCCGACCGCCTGGCTGGTCAGCCGGTTCCCGGACTGCCGGAGGATCTCTGCCTCACCGAGAAGTGCGTCCAGCTCGTCGATCTGGGCGCCGGCGCGGGTGTCGATGCCGTACAGAATGCCGGGGCGCACCGGCCGGTCCTGCGCGTCGGTGGGCAGCACGCACGGGCCCAGGCCGCTGATCCCGACCGCGGTGATCCGGACGTCCGGCGTCGCTGCGAGCTCGCGGGTGAGGGCGACGAGGTCGCCCCACCAGACGGTGTCGGCGTCCTGCTCGAACCAGCCGGGGTGCGGGGTGGACGTGCCGTGGGGCCGGGTCGCCCGGGCGACCACCGTGCCGCCCGCGTCGACCAGCACGGCCTTGCTGCTGGAGGTTCCGATGTCCAGGCCCAGAACGACCGCGTTGTCACCCATGCGGCCACCCTAGAGCAGCACGCCGCGCGAGGATCTTCTTCGGCTGCGCGTACGAAGTCGGCGACTCGCGCCACATCCGTCCCAGATGCGGCATCTTCGTACGCGTCGTGGAAGTTGATCCTCGCGCGGCGGGGGTGGTGCGGGAGAAGGGGTGCGGGTCAGACGTTCTCGCTCATCCGCAGATCCTTGTGGTGGTCCAGCGGCCCGGTCATCCGCAGCGGCGAGTCCAGCAGGTACTTCACGTAGGCGTAGTTGGTGAAGAACCCGGGCATGTACTCACCGAGGGCCACCTCGGTGAAGACGTCCTCGGCCGCGGCGAACCGGGCCTTCGCGGCGTCGTCGGCGTCCCGGGTCAGCCGGGTCATCTCCTCGGCCAGGATCCGCTGCACCAGCGGTCGGCTGACGGTGATGCCCTCGGCCAGCCGGGTGGAGTTGCGGATCCACTGGAACACCTGCGCCCGGGAGATCTCGACCGTGGCCGCGTCCTCCATCAGGTGGTGCAGCGCCACCGCACCGGAGCCGCCGATCCAGGCGGCCAGGTACTCCAGGGCCACGGCGACGTTGGCCCGCAGGCCGCTCATCGTCGCCTCCCCGGCGGTGCGGGACAGCGACAGCAGGTCCGCCGCGGTGGTCCGGACCTCCGGCCGCTGCCGCTCGAGCTGGTTCGGGCGGTCGCCCAGCACCTTCTCGAACACCTCGGCGACCACCGGGACCAGGCCCGGGTGCGCCACCCAGGAGCCGTCGAAGCCGTCGCCGGCCTCCCGGGTCTTGTCGCCGCGCACCGCGGTCAGCGCCCGGGTGGTGGCCGCCGGGTCGTCCTTGGACGGGACGAACGCGGCCATGCCGCCGATGGCGTGCGCACCGCGCCGGTGGCAGGTCGACACCAACAATTCGGTGTAGGCCCGCAGGAACGGGGTGGTCATGGTGACCTGACCGCGGTCCGGCAGGTCGTAACCCTGGCCGCGCTGGGCGAAGGTGCGGATCGCCGAGAAGATGTAGTCCCAGCGACCGGCGTTCAGACCGGCCGCGTGCTCCCGCAGTTCGTAGAGGATCTCCTCCATCTCGAAGGCCGCGGGCAGCGTCTCGATCAGCACGGTCGCCCGGATGGTGCCGCGCTCCAGCCCGTAGGTGTCCTCGGCCAGGGTGAACGCGTCGTTCCACAGCCGCGCCTCCAGGTGCGACTCCAGCTTCGGCAGGTAGAAGAACGGCCCCTGCTCCCGGTCGGCCAGCAGTTGCGCGTTGTGGTGCACGAACAGGCCGAAGTCCACCAGGCTGGCCGGAAGCGGCCGCCCGTCGATGGTCAGGTGCTTCTCGCAGAGGTGCCAGCCACGTGGCCGGACCACCACGGTCGGCGTGACATCGCCGACGCTGTAACGCTTGCCGTTCTTCTCGAAGTCCAACTGCCCGCGCAGCGCCAGGTACAGGTTGTGCTGCCCGTCGACGATGTTGAACCAGGTCGGTGCGGTGGAGTCCTCGAAGTCCGCCATCCAGACGTCGGCGCCGGAGTTCAGCGCGTTGACCGTCATCGTCGGCGTCGGCGGGCCGGTGATCTCCACCCGGCGCCGGGTCAGCGCCGGGGCGGGCGGGGCGACCTTCCAGGACCCGTCGGCGCGGATCGACCGGGTGGATCCCAGGAAGTCCAGGTTCTCGCCGGCCGAGATCCGCTTGGACCGTTCGCGTCTGGCCTGCAGCAGTTCCGCGCGGCGGCCGGCGAACTCGCCGTCCAGGGTGGCCACGAAGGCGAGCGCCTCGGCGCTCAGGATGGTCTCGAAGCCGGGGTGGATGGTGCCACGGACCGTCGGGGTGCGGGGCAGGGTGGTGGTCATCGGTCGTGTCCTCTCGTCATCGCTGTGCTGGTACCGGCGTCGATCAGTGGAACTGCTCGGCCTCGGTGGACCCGGCGAGGGCCAGCGTGCCGCTGTCGGGGTTGATGGCGGTGGACACCTTGTCGAAGTAGCCGGTGCCGACCTCCGCCTGGTGCTTGACCGCGGTGTAACCGTCTGCGGCAGCGGCGAACTCGGCCTCCTGCAGCTCCACGTAGGCGGTCATGCCCTGCCGCGAGTAGCCCTGCGCCAGGTGGAACATCGAATGGTTCAGCGCGTGGAAGCCGGCCAGCGTGATGAACTGGTAGCGGTAGCCCAGGTCCCCCAGCTCGTCCTGGAAGGTGGCGATCTGCGCGTCGGTGAGCGCCGAGCGCCAGTTGAACGACGGCGAGCAGTTGTAGGCGAGCATCTTGCCCGGGAACTCGCGGTGCAGCTCGGTGGCGAACTCGCGGGCCAGACCCAGGTCGGGGGTGCCGGTCTCGACCCAGATCAGGTCGGAGTACGGGGCGTAGGCCTTGGCCCGGGCGAGCACCGGATCCAGGCCGCTGCGCACCCGGAAGAAGCCCTCCGAGGTCCGCTCGCCGGTGAGGAACGGCTCGTCGATCGGGTCGACGTCGCTGGTCAGCAGATCGGCGGCGAGCGCGTCGGTGCGGGCGATGACCAGCGTGCGGGTGCCGCTGATGTCGGCCGCCAGCCGGGCCGAGTTCAGCGTGCGGACGTGCTGCGAGGTCGGGATGAGCACCTTGCCGCCGAGGTGGCCGCACTTCTTCTCGGCCGCCAGCTGGTCCTCCCAGTGCACACCGGACGCGCCGGCGGCGATCATCGACTTCATCAGCTCGAAGGCGTTGAGCGGGCCACCGAAGCCGGCCTCGGCGTCCGCGACGATCGGCACCAGGTAGTCGGTCTCGTCGTTGCCCTCGGCCCAGTCGATCTGGTCGGCCCGCAGCAGCGCGTTGTTGATCCGGCGGACCACGGCCGGCACCGAGTTCGCCGGGTACAGGCTCTGGTCCGGGTAGGTCTGCCCGGCGAGGTTGGCATCGGCCGCGACCTGCCAGCCGGAAAGGTAGATGGCCTCCAGCCCGCCGCGGACCATCTGCACCGCCTGGTTGCCGGTCAGCGCGCCCAGCGCGCGGGTGAACGTCTTGCGCTGCAGCAGGTCCCACAGCCGCTCCGCGCCGATCCGGGCCAGGGTGAAGTCCTCGGTGACCCGGCCGCGGAGGTTGACCACGTCGGCCGCCGAGTAGGTCCGCTTGATGCCGGCCCAGCGCGGGTCGGTCGCCCAGTCCTGCTCGAGCAGGGTGGCGGCGTCGGCGCGGGAGAGAGTGCCGGGAGTGTCCAACGTGGCGGTCATGTCGGCCGTTCCTTTCGGGTGCTGCGGGACCGTCGGTGGTCCCGCCGGTGAGGCGTGGGACCACCGTCGCGTCAAGGAACAACTCTCTTCAAGACAGATTTCCTGTCAAGAACTGCACTTCTTGCGATAACGTGCAGCAATGTCAAAGGCCACGGTGACAGCGGTCACCAGCGACACCCGGCGGCGCGGATCCGGCGAAGCGGCCAGGCCACGCACGGTCGCCGGGCCGCAGCTGCCGCCGCCCGAGGTCGAGGAGGCCGACGGCGCCACGGATTCGCTGACCCTGGGGCGCCGTATCAGGCACCTGCGGCGGGCCAAGGGGCTCACCCTGGATGCGGTCGGCGCCGAGGTCGGGCTGTCCGCCAGCGCCCTGTCGCTGATCGAGAACGGCAAGCGCGAGCCGAAGCTGAGCATGCTGGCCGCGCTCGCCGCCGCGCTCGGCACCGACCCGGCCGGGCTGCTGTCCGAGCAGGCCCCGAGCCGCCGGGCGGCGCTGGAGATCGAGCTGGTCCGGGCCCAGCGCTCCCCCGCCTTCCAGGCACTGCAGGTGCCGGCGGTGCGGCCGGGGCCGCGGCTGCCCACCGAGGCGCTGGAGGCGCTGGTCGGGATGCACCGCGCGATGGCCGCCATGCAGGCCGAGAGGGCGGCCACCCCGGAACAGGCCCGCCGGGCCAACGCCGGGCTGCGCGAGCGCATGCGGGCCCAGGACAACTACTTCCGCGAGGTCGAGCAGACCGCCGAGGACCTGCTCCGGCACACCGGCTACCAGGGTGGCCCGGTCACCCGGGTCACGGTGGACCGGATGGTGGCGCACCTGGGCTTCGAGATCCAGCACGCCACCGACCTGCCGCCGTCCACCCGGACGGTCACCGATCTGGCGAACCGGCGGATCTTCCTGCCCCAGCCGGCTGCGGGCCAGCACAACTCGCGCACCCTGGCACTGCAGGCCCTCGGACACGTGGTGCTCGGGCACAAGGTGCCCGCCGACTACGGCGACTTCCTCGAGCAGCGGGTGGAGACCAACTACTTCGCCGCCGCCGTCCTGGTGCCGCAGACCCCGGCCGTCCGGCTGCTGAGCACGGCGAAGGCGAGCAAGGACATCGCCATCGAGGACCTGCGCGATGCGTTCGGGGTGTCGTACGAGACGGCCGCGCACCGGTTCACCAACCTGGCCACCGAGCACCTCGGCCTGCCGGTGCACTTCATGCGCATCTCCGCCTCCGGGATCATCTACAAGGCCTATGCCAACGACGGCGTGCACTTCCCCACCGACAGCTCCGGGGCGATCGAGGGGCAGCGGGTGTGCCGCTACTGGACCGCGCGGGTGGTCTTCGACCAGCCCGACCAGACCGCGTCGTACCAGCAGTACACCGACACCGGGTCCGGCACCTATTGGTGCACGGCGATCGTCGATCACACGTCGCAGGGCGACTTCTCGGTGAGCGTCGGCGTGCCCTACGCCCATGCGAAGTGGATGCGCGGCCGGGAGACCACGGAGCGCGGCGCCTCCCGCTGCCCCGACCCGGCCTGCTGCTCGCGGCCGTCGGACGAGCTCGCCGAGCGGTGGTCCGGCCGGGTCTGGCCCAGCGCCCGGGCGCACTCGCACCTGCTCGCCGCCATGCCGCCCGGCGTCTTCCCCGGCGTCGACGACTCCGATGTGCTCGACTTCCTGGAGCGGCACTCCGGCCGCTGATCGGTCTCCGGCGCGACCGCAGGGCCGGGAATGCGCCGGCAGGGCCGGGAATGCACGAACGTCCGGGGACGCGGTCGTGACGACCACGTCCCCGGACGTTTCCGGGTGGAATTGTCAGACGTCGCCGAAGCAGTAGACGATGTTGCGCTTCTCGATCGGCAGCACCTGCGTCGTCTCGTCGGGACAACGGTTCTCGTCCGCGCTGTCGGTGATCACCTCGAGCACCTTGAAGTCGGTGGCGGCGGAAGCCGACGCACAGTCGACCTTGGTCGGCGCGTCGAAGTCGGTGGCCCCGGGATCGAAGCACTCGCCCGCCTTGAGATTCAGTCGCAGGCAGACCTTGTCGGTCGGATCGTCGCTGGTGGTGCCCTCGGTGTACGCGGCCTCCGATCTGTCGCAGGAGATGTCACTGCCTCCGGTCTCGGTGACGACGTACACGGCCTTCGGGTCGTTGCAGTCGATCTGCGCGGTATCGGCGTCGGTGGCGCTCGCGCTCTTGACCTCGATGCAGGCGCCGACCGCGGCGCGGGTGGTCTCGGTCTTGCCCTCCCGCACGAACAGGAAGATGCCGACGCCGATGATGGCCAGCACCAGCACCCCGATGAGCACGTAGACCACCGGCGACTTCTTCGCCCGGGCGGGCGGGGGCGGCGGTGCGCCGAAAGGCGCGCCGGGAACTCCGCCGGGCGGCGGGTAGCCCTGGCCCGGCGCGGGGTACGGCTGACCGGGCGCCGGGTACTGCTGCCCCTGCGGGTACGGCTCTCCGGCCGGCGGGTACTGGCCGGCCGGCGGGTACTGGCCGCCGGGCTGGTACTGGCCGGCCGGCGGGTACTGCTGTCCGCCCGGGTAGCCGCTGGCCCCTGCCTGCGGGTCGGGGTTCGGCCCGGCGGGCCCGGTGGGTGTGGACATGGCAATTCCCTTCGCGTACCGAATCGATCGGTGCGAACCCTAACGGCTTCCACACACCGCGGAGGGCCGTTCGGGGCAGGTGTGGACAACTGACCGGGGCGAACCCGGAGGAACCGGACACAACGCCGTCCCGGTACCCGGAATGTCACTCCGGTGCCCGCCGTTGAACGACGACGAAGGGGTGTCGGCGGGGCGGGGCACACTGGACGGGTCGAGGGCTGCAGTGACGGCCCGGGCCGCGGGCGATGGTGAAGGAAGAGGATCGGGTGAACGACGGACCGTTGATCGTGCAGTCGGACAAGACGCTGCTGCTGGAGATCGGGCATGCCGATGCCCCGGCGGCGCGCGCGCAGATCGCACCGTTCGCCGAACTGGAACGCTCCCCGGAGCACGTGCACACCTATCGCATCACCCCGCTCGCGCTGTGGAACGCGCGGGCTGCCGGGCACGACGCGGAGCAGGTGGTCGACGCGCTGGTCCGCTGGTCACGGTTCCCGGTCCCGCAGGCGCTGCTGGTCGACGTGGTCGACACCATGGGCCGGTACGGCCGGCTGGTGCTGCAGACCCATCCGACGCTGGGGCTCATCCTGGTCAGCCGGGACCGCGCCGTGCTGGAGGAGATCCTGCGGCACAAGAAGGTCTCGCCGATGCTGGGGGCGCGGATCGACGATGACACCGTCGCTGTCCACCCGTCCGAGCGCGGCCGGCTCAAGCAGATCCTGCTGAAGGTCGGCTGGCCCGCCGAGGACGAGGCCGGGTACGTCGACGGCGAGGCCCACCCGATCAGCCTGGACACCACCAGCGGCTGGGAGCTGCGCTCCTACCAGGCCGATGCGGTCACCGGCTTCTGGGCCGGCGGTTCCGGCGTGGTCGTACTGCCCTGCGGTGCCGGCAAGACCCTGGTCGGCGCCGCGGCGATGGCGC
The DNA here is from genome assembly GCF_009707545.1 of Nakamurella alba. Lineage (NCBI taxonomy): Bacteria > Bacillati > Actinomycetota > Actinomycetes > Nakamurellales > Nakamurellaceae > Nakamurella > Nakamurella alba. Next base: position 29,183 of record NZ_WLYK01000017.1, read on the forward strand.
AGGCGTCGGCGACCACACTCATCCTGGTCACCAACACGGTGTCCGGTCGGCAGTGGAAGCGGGAGCTGATCGCGCGCACCTCGCTCACCGAGGAGGAGATCGGCGAGTACTCCGGCGAGCGCAAGGAGATCCGGCCGGTCACCATCGCCACCTACCAGGTGATGACCCGCAAGTCCGGCGGCGTCTACAAGCACCTCGACCTCTTCGACTCCCGGGACTGGGGCCTGGTGATCTACGACGAGGTGCACCTGCTGCCGGCACCGGTGTTCCGGATGACCGCCGACCTGCAGTCCCGCCGCCGGCTCGGCCTGACCGCCACCCTGGTCCGTGAGGACGGCCGGGAGGGCGACGTCTTCTCACTCATCGGGCCGAAACGGTACGACGCGCCGTGGAAGGACATCGAGACGCAGGGCTGGATCGCACCGGCCGAGTGCACCGAGGTCCGGGTCACCCTCACCGAACACGAGCGGCTCACCTACGCGGTGGCCGAGCCGGAGGAGCGGTACCGGATCGCCTCCACCGCCCGCACCAAGATCCCCGTGGTCCGGTCGATCCTGGACCGGCACCCGGACGAACCGACCCTGGTGATCGGCGCCTACCTCGATCAGCTCGACGAGCTCGGCGAGGCGCTCGACGCCCCTGTCATCCAGGGCTCCACCCGGAATGCGGAGCGGGAACGGCTTTTCGACGCCTTCCGCAGCGGCGAGATCAGCCGGCTGGTCGTCTCCAAGGTCGCCAACTTCTCCATCGACCTGCCGGATGCGACGGTGGCCGTGCAGGTCTCGGGCACCTTCGGGTCACGCCAGGAGGAGGCGCAGCGGCTCGGCCGGCTGCTCCGCCCGAAGGCCGACCAGCGACAGGCGCACTTCTACTCGGTCGTCTCCCGGGACACGGTCGACACCGACTACGCCGCGCACCGGCAGCGGTTCCTCGCCGAGCAGGGCTATGCCTACCGGATCGTGGACGCCGACGACCTGCTCGGCCCGGCGATCCCCGGCACGGAGGGCTGAGCGCCGGGCGGTGCGGGCACCGCTGCGGTGAACCCTTCGCCGAACGCGGCGGGCAGAGCGCTGCTCCACAGCGCCGTCGACACCAGCTCCACCAACAGGCCGCCGCCCACCTCGAGATAGACCATCGGCAGGCCGACCGGCAGCCGGCCCCGGACGAGGTCTGCGACGAAGTCCTCGCCGGCATCCGGCGGCACCCTCGCCGTGATCAGCCGCGCACCACGCCGGATCAGCCGGTTCCCGGCGGAGGCGACATCGTCCACCCAGTAGCCGATGTGGGACGTCGCGGTGATGCGCGCCGGATCCCACGCCCACGGAACTGAGCCGCTTCGATCGGTAGCGATGAGCTCCAGGCAGGTGTCGCTCCCGAGCCGTCCCAGGGCGATGCTCACCCCGGTGTCGACGACCTCTGCGCGGTCCGCGTCGAAGTAGTGGCCGACAGTCCGGCCGCTGCTGACCCATGTCCGGACGCCGAGCGAGCGATGCAGGTCCATCGTGGCGTCCAGATCGTCGACCAGAGTGCCGATCTGGAACGGAACGAGGCCGTCGATCACGCGTCGCCGCCGCCGACCCCCAGCGCGATGAGGGCATCCCGCATCATCACTGCGGCGTCACGGGGATCTCGTCGCTGCAGGTCCGTGGACAGCACCTCGGGGCTGATCACACCGCGATACCCGATGGCGGCCAGGGATTCCAGGAACCGCCGGAGGTCGAACCTACCTGCCCCGGGCACCACGCGGCGGAACCGGCTCTCGAATCGTTGATCGTCCGTGATCGGCGGCGGGGCGTCGTTGATCTGGACGAAAGCGATCTGTTCGCCGTCCATCTCGCTCAGCACCTGCCAGGGGGACCCGCTGTTGAAGAAGTGCCAGCTGTCCAGCAGGACCCCGCAGTTCGACCAGCCGACCTGCCCGCACAGGTCGACGGTGTCCTCGAGCGCGGACAGCGGGCCGTAGGGCAGGAACTCCAGCGCCATCCGGACGCCGTACTCCGCCAGCACGTCGGCGCTCGCCCGGAGCCGCGCTGCCACGTCGGCCGACGGCGGCACATCGATCACCGTCACGCACACCGGGGCACCGACCGCGGCGGCGAGTCCGCCCAGGCGTTCCGCCGCGGCGAGCCCGTCGTCCGAGCCGACGGACAGGACTCCGACGTCGGTGCAGCGCAACCCGCGGGAGTCCAGGGCGTCAGCGACGCCGGCAGGCTTCAGCCCGGATGCCTCGAGGGTGAAGAGGTCGATCCCGACCGCTCCGAAGCCTGCGTCGGACGCTGTGGTGAGCAGGTCCTCGAGACCTCTGGTGGCCTCCGGGATCCCGGTGTCACCTTCGGGGAACCGTACCCAGTTGATGGTGGGGAGGGACAGTGTCATCGATGGTCCGTCGTCCTCACGCTGTGAACCTGCCGCCGTTGCTCAGCACCACGGCGCCGATGACGTTCACCGCGCCGGGCGAGGCGAGATACACGATGGTGTCGGCCAGTTCGTCCGGCGAGGCGTATCCCCGCGCTCCCGATGCGGCCAGCACCTCCCGCACCGACGCCGGTGTGCGCGCCGCCATCGCGGTGTCCACCGGTCCCGGGGCCACGGTGTTGACCCGGATGCCGAAATGCGCGAGTTCCTTCGCCACCGACTGACTCATCGCCTGGACCCCGGCCTTGGACGCGGCGTACGCGGCGTACCCGGCGAAGGTGTCGAACGCCGCCGAGGAGCCGATGGTCACGATCGCACCGGAACGACGCGGGATCATCGCGCGGGCCGCGGCCCGGAGCACGTAGAAGGTCCCGTCCAGGTTGACCGCCAGGATCTTCCGCCACATCTCGTCGGTCACCTTGTCGGTCACCAGCACCGGGCGCTTCTCCTCCGCGGCTGACAGGATCTCCGCCTTGGCGAACGGATCGTCGATCCCGGCCGCATGCACGACGACATCGATCTGCCCGTGCTTCCCGAGCGCCTCCGCGAACACTCCGTCCACCGCGGCCGGGTCCGAGATGTCCACGACCGCGGTGTCGATCACCTCCGAGAACTCCGCCGTGTGGCGCAGCCCCTCGGCCGACAGGTCGACCGCGACGACGGCCCGGCACCCCTCGCGGACCAGCCGGCGCACGGTCGCGGCACCCATCCCGGATCCACCGCCGGTGACGAGCGCCACCTGTCCGTCGAACCACCCGGCAGCGGCCCGGTCACTCACGAGCGCTCCAGGGCAACGGACGTCGACGTCGCGACGGCGTCCTCGGCCGCGGCCAGCCCGAAGACCACGGCCGGCGCCAGGGAACCGGCGTAGGCGCGGACGTACAGGCCACCGGAGTCCGACCCCGCGGCGTACAGTCCCCGGATCGGCGTGCCCGCTGCGTCGAGAACCCTTGCCCGGTCGTCGATCCGCAGCCCGTGGAACGGGAAGGTGATGGCCGGGATCGCCTCGATCACGTAGTAGGGCGGCTCGTCGAGCGGCGTGGCGTCCAGCTTCCGGCCGGGAGTCAGGGACGAGCCCGCCGCCACCGCCTCGTTGTACGCGCGAACCTGTGCGGCGATCGCGGCGCCGTCGTACCCCCAGGATTCCGGCAGGGCCTCCAGCTCGTCGATGCTCTCGGCGATCCCGCACCGGCCCCCGCGCCGGTAGGCTATCGCGTACTTGTCGGTGCTCGGCGCCCCGGCGACGTACGGCTTGATGATGTAGTCGCGGTGCACGCGCGCGTCCGCGATCAACAGCCCCCTGGCCTCCGGCTGCTCGAGCAGTGCCATCGTGGTCAGGTGGTCGGCGAGACTCTCGTCGGTGAAACGCTCGTTGTCCAGGTTGAACAGCAGGCCGTGCTCGCTGTAGTACAGGGACAGGTCGACGAAGTCGGCAGGATCGGCGAACGGGATCCCCGACGGGATCAGATGCCCGTAGAAGCCCGCGTTGTCCCCGGCCTCCGCAGCTCCCACCACCCGCCCGAGCCGGAGGCCGTCGCCCCGGCTGGCCGGACCCGAGCGCAGCGGGATGTCCCGCGCCGCCGGGTGCACCAGCTCGGCGACCAGGTCCGGGTCGCCCTGGAAGCCGCCGGTCGCCAACACCGTCGCGGTGGCGTGCACCTCACGGGAGGAGCCGTCCGGGAGCCGGAGCAGCGCACCGACGACGGCCCCGTCCTCGGTCAACAGCCGCTCGGTGAACGTGCTGGTCAGCAGCTCTCCGCCGGCCACCACGACGGCCCGGCAGAGGTCAATGTAGTGGTTCGTGTCGAACTTGTACCCGACGCCGAAGGCCAGTTGCTTCTGCGCCGGCCCGACCTCCACACCGACGTGCCGCAGCCAGTCCAGGGCGTCCGGGAGGCCGTCGACAAGCGTGCGCCGCAGCGACTCGTCGCCGTCCGGGTTCCACTCGGCCATCACCTGGTGATCCGGCGCGGTCCAGATGTAGCCCGCGTACCGGCCGTTGCCCCCGACCACGTCGTTGCTCTCGACCAGCAGCACGGATGCGCCCCGGTCCACCGCGCGCGCGGCCGCCGTGAGTCCGGCCATCCCGGCCCCGATCACGAGAAGGTCGACCTGCGACTGCGGCTCGACGGAGGAGTTCATCCGCGCCGCCTCCTTTCCCACGCCGCCGGGCACCGCCGGAGCGTCCGGCCGGGCCTCGATGCCTGGCGCGCCCCCAGCTTACTGAACTGAAACCGGTTCATGTCAAGACTCCGACGGCGAATGTGCTGTCCGCCAGCAGGTTCGGACCACGCAGTCCCCGGCGACCTGCCGGTACCGCTCACCCGCCGAGCGCGCGCAGCCCTGCCTTCGCCCAGCGTCCGGCCCGGTCCGCCCGTCCGCGGCCGGTGCCGGACATCGCGGCACCGGCCAGCAGCAGGTTCCGCTCGGCCTTGCGGCGGGCACGCGGGTCGACACCGGACCCGTCGAGGGCGTTCTCCAGGTTCTCGATCAACGCACGGGCCTCCACCTCGCTGATCGCACTGCCACGGCGCCGGTTCCGCCGCAGCACCGGCCACAGTGCGACCACCACGATCAGCACCGCCACCACGATCCAGACCAGCAGCTCCACGTTCATCGCGACGCTCCCTTCCCACGCCCGTGTGCGTCGTCCTCGTCATCGTCGCCGTCCGCGCCCCACTGGGCCGCGTCCAGCAGCGCCTTGGCCTCCCGGGTCAGATCCGCCAGGCCGTCCTCGCCGGCCGCTCCCATCCGGTGGGCGAGATCGGCGTAGCCGGCAGCGGTCCCGGCTGCCCACGGCTGCATGGCCGTCCGCCGTGGATCGGCCGGCGCCGCACCGACGACCACCAGGGCGAGTTCGTCGAGCACGTCCTGCAGGTCCTCACGCCGGCGACGCAGCGCCTCGGTCCTGGCCCGGCTGCTGACTGCCACCAGCGCCAGGGCCCGGATCCCGACGACCACCAGCACCACCCCGGCCACCACGCCGAGCGCGACTCCGACGCCGGCCAGGGTCGCCCCGACCGGGGCCCGGAACTCCCGTTCACCGGCGACCAGCCGACCGCTGCGGACCATCGAGTCGTACTGCAGCGCAGCGGTTCTGGCGATGTCGACAGGTCGGTCGTCGAGGTACCGGGTCGACAGGTCGAGGGACCGGGAGAGGTACGCGTCGAAGGCCACCCAGCTGTCGTCGGTGTAGGGCAGGTCCTCGCTCCAGCACTCGTACGCGAACTCGCCGTCCTGGATCACCAGCAGGATGACGCCGTCGATCCGCTCCACCACCGCACTGCAGAAGTCGCCGGCATCGGTGTCGTCCCCGGCCAGGAAGGCGAGCATCAGCGGGCGGGTGCCGACGGCGCCCGCCACCCCGGCCCGCTGCTCCTGATCGAGCGTGCCCTGGTCGTACACCACCGACGAGTCCAGCACCTCGACAGCATTTGCGGCCTCGGAGAACGGCAGGGTGAGCCGTGGCCAGAAGGCCCAGGTCCAGCCGGCGAGGAGCGCGACGAGCACGAGCAGCAGCATCCGCCGCGGGCGGCGCGGCGACAGGCGCGCGGCAAGGCCGACGGAGAGCGGGACCGGCCGGCCCTTGCCGGTGCCAGGACGGCCTGGCTTCGAGAGCTCGACGGTGGTGCGCTTCTTCGTGGGGTTCCGGCGGTTCATCGCAGGGCTCCGGGCACGTTCGGCACGTCGAGAAGGTCGGCGGCGGTGGCGATCTCCCGGCCCGCGGTGTCGACGAGCTCGCCGGCCCGATCGGAATCGGGGGTGCCGGTCAGGATCTGGCGGGCCTCGCGGTAGTTCCGGCTCGCCCGCTCGAGCGCGATGCCGGCATCGGTGCCGGTGCGGGCCAGACCGTCCAGGGCGAGGATCCCGGCCGCCAGGTCCGGCAACCGGGCGGCCGCAGCGGCCCGGCGGTCGGCGGCGTCCGCCGCCTCCTGCAGTTCTTGCACCCGTTCCTGCGAACGCCGCCGGAGGGTCACCACGACAAGGACGAGCACGGTCGCGAGCGCGACGAACGGGAGCACACGCAGGACGAACCCGAGCGGGTCGGACCGGTCGGGGGTCGCCTGGTCGGTGACGACACCGGAGCGGATCTCCGCCAGTCGTCGCGCGACCAGGGCCACCTGCGGACCCGGGTCGAGCTCCCAGCCGAACAGCCCGCTGGAGGCGAAACCGTAGGACCAGGCGACCGCGCTGTCCAGTTCCTGCTGGTCCGGGCCGGCGATGTCGATCCACCGCCCGCGCAGCACCACCACCGTCTCACCGGGGAACGACGGCGCGAGATCAGCTGCGGTCGGCCCGATGTCGTCGCTCCCTACGGCGATCGGCGGCATCACCACCAGCCGCAGCGCCCCGTCCGGCAATCTGTTGCGCCACAACTGTTCCGGGTCGCTGTCCACCACCGCGCCGTCCCGGACGACGACCGGATCCCGCCGCAGGTCGGCCACCGTCGCGGCCACCTCGGCGGCCGTGGCGGCAGTGGCCGGTGTGGCCTGCGGCGCGTCGTCGGGCAGTTCCCGGGTCTGCAGGTACACCGCTGCGGCCACCACCTGCCCGGTGACGTCGAAGCGCTCCAGCACGGGGTGCAGCTCCGCCAGGTCGCTGGGCACGATGTCGAAGATGCTCGCGCCGACGCTCAGCCCCGTCACCTCGATGACCTCGACGTCGTCGACCTCGATCGCATCACGCACCTCGCTGATCGCGTCGTACTGCGCGTCCCGGTCCTCCTCGGACAGCCCGGAGAACGGCGTGACCAGCACCTTGATCCCGGAGTCGCCGATCGCGGCCTCGACGGCCGTCCGGTCGATCACCGCCACCGACCCCGGCATCACCGCCCAGTCGGAGGTGCGCAGCTCGCCGATCGCCGCTTCCGGGCTCCAGGTCACCTCGCCGGCGGGCTCGGACTGCTCGGTCCCGGTCGGGTCATCAGGTGCGGCTGACACAGCGGTCGGCGCTGCGATCAGCAGCAGCGCGAGCAGCGCCAGCAGCACCGGGACGGCACGGGTCGGGCGGGACGAACGGGCGGTGCGGATGCCGGAGATCCCTTCGGCGCGGGTGCAGGACCCGGCCAGTCTGACACGAACGGCCCAACCACCGTGGCCGTTCGGCCCATGCCCCTGCCGGAGCCCTGGCCCGGCCCCGGACCGACCGGGACAGCGGCGTCAGGCGGAGCGACGCCGTCCCTGCCGGGCCCTGAGGTAGTCGGACACCACGTACTGGCCGAGCTGCCCGAGCTCCGGGGTGAACACCCGGCCGCCGGAGCGGCGGGCCACCGAGTCCATGAACCGGGCCAGGCCCGGGTCGTCGCCGAGCATGAAGATGTTCAGCGTCGCCCCGGACCGCGTCACCTGGTCCACCTCGGCCACCGTCGCGCGCACCGACTCGGCACTGGGCGGCCATTGGAACCGCGGCGTCCCGTCGGTGTCGATGTGCGCCGTCGGCTCGCCGTCGGTGACCACCAGGATCACCGGTTCGGCCTCCGGGTGCCGCCGGACGTGCCGCTGGGCCAACTGCAGCGCGTGCTGCAGGTTGGTGCCCTTCACCCACTCCGGCTCGGCGACCGCCAGCTCCTGCACCGACATGTGCCGGGCGACCAGGTCGAACCCGATGATCTGCAAGGCGTCCGAGCGGAACCGGGTCGAGACCAGGTGCGCCAGCGCCAGTGCCGTCTGCTTCATCGGTGCCCAGCGGTCCTCCATCACCATGGAGAAGGACAGGTCGACGCAGAGCGCGACGGCCGCCGCGGTGCGCTTCTCGGTCTCGGCCGCCTCGAAGTCGGTCACCTGCAGGTCCAGCGGGAAGTCGCCGAACCCGTCGCCCGCCCGGGCGCGCCGGGTCACCGCGTTCTGCACGGTCCGGACGGCGTCGATCGGCCGTTCCGAGCCGATCTCCCACGGCACGAAGGCACCGGTGCGTTCTTCGGCGACCCCGGTCCGTCGGTCGTCGTGCGAGCCGGAGTCCTGCCCGGTCAGTTGCTGGAAGATCCGTTTGAGCGCGGTCTCGCCGAGCCGGCGCAGCGCCTTCGGCGACAGCCCGAGATCGCCGGCGTCCCGGGTCAGGTACCCCTGCCGCTCCATCTCGCGCTCGAGATCGCGCAGCGCCTTCAGATCCGCCGCGGCGGACGGCGGCAGCTGCCGCTCCAGTGCCTCCACGTCCACGTCGTCCAGCGTCGATCCGGGATAGTCCTGGCCGAGCTGCCGGTCCAGCGACTCCAGGTCCGCCAGGTCCGACATGACCCCGACCGCCTCGCCGTAACCCAGGCCCTCCTCGCCGTCCACGTCCATCGGCCGGGCGCCGCGCATCATGCCCGGCCGCAGCGCCGTCAGGTTGTCCTGCAGCTGGCTGAGCTGGGACTCCAGGTCGACGTCCTGCATGGCCTGCTCGATCAGCTGCTGCATCTCGGCCCGCTGCTCCGGGGTGAGGGAGCGCATCAGCCGCTCCGCATCGGCCTGCCGGCGTGCCAGCAGATCGATGAGATCGTCGATGTTCTCAGGGTTCTCGGGGAAGAACCGGCCGTGCTTGTCCATGAAGGAAGAGAACCGGTCGGTGACGTCCTCGCCGCGGGCGTGCGATGCGAGCATCTCGTTGAGGTCACCGAGCATCGCCTGGATCGCCTTCATGGCCTCCGGGTCGTTGCCCTGCAGCGCCTGCTTCATCCCGGCGAACTGGCGGTCCAGCACCTGCTCGCGCAGCATCTGCCCGATCTGCTCGAACTGCTGCCTGGCCTCCTCCGAGTGCCACTGGTAGTCCTGCAGACCCTTGACCGCCGAGGCGGTGTCGTCCGGCAGGTCGTCCAGCGTCATCTCGGCGAGACGGGCCGCGTCGGTGTCCTCCGCGCCGAGCTGCTCGCGCTCCGCGGCCAGCGCCTGGTCCAGCATCTGCCGCACCTGGTCCAGCGCACCGGAGAGCCGGCCGCTGCGCTGCAACTGCCGCCGCCGTTGCCGGATCTGCTTGCGCAGCTCGTCCAGGCCCTTCCGGCCGGACAGCCCGCGCCGCAACATCTCCCGCATCGCATCGCGCACGCTCGAGCCGGCCAGCACCTTCTCGCCGAGCTCGTCGACGGCGGCACGCACGTCGAACGGCGGCTTCAGCGGATCCTCGCCGCCACTGAAGGACCCGTACCGGTACCTGCCCGGCACCTCCGGCATCGCTCAGCTCCCGTAGATCGTCGTGCCGTCGACGCTGTCCTTGGACAGCCGGCGGGTCAGGTACATGCCCTCCAGGACGAACTCGACGGCGGCCGCCGCCTGCCCCGGGGTGACGGTGTCCTCCTCGACCTGCAGGCCGCGCAGCACGGCGGCCAGACCGGGGACGGACCCGAACTGCGACAACAGGTCCCGGGCCGGGACGATCGCACCGGTCTCCACGGTGCGGCCGTCCTCGAACACCGCGGCGAAGCCGGCCAGGTCCAGCCCGCGCAGCCGCTCCCGGAACACCGCGGCAGTGGCCAGCCGGAGCAGGTGCGAGAGCACCTCGTCCTCCCGGCCCTCCTCGCCCATCTCGAACTCCAGCTTGCCGCGGAGGGTGCCGAGCACCCCGGGCAGGTCGCCGATCCGGGCCACCGCGTCCTGCTCACCGGTGAGCGCGGCACGGCGCAGCGCCGCGGCGGCCACCGCTTCCGCGGCCGCGACGGCGAACCGGGCGGACACCCCCGACCGCTGGTCGATCGCGGTCGACCCGCGCAGCTCCGAGACGAACCGGGCGATCACCCGGATCACGTGGTCCGGGACGGCCGCGTGCAGCTCGGCCTCCTGCTCCAAGAGGGCGATCTCGTGGTCCAGGTCGAGCGGGTAGTGCGTACGGATCTCCGCACCGAACCGGTCCTTGAGCGGGGTGATGATGCGCCCGCGGTTGGTGTAGTCCTCGGGGTTCGCCGACGCGATGACCAGCATGTCCAGCGGCAGCTGCAGGTTGTAACCGCGGATCTGGATGTCCCGCTCCTCCAGCACGTTGAACAGGCCGACCTGGATCCGCTCGGCGAGGTCCGGCAGCTCGTTGATGCCGAAGATCCCGCGGTTCGCCCGGGGCAGCAGCCCGTAGTGCACCGTCTCCGGGTCGCCGAGCGAGAGGCCCTGGGCCAGCTTGGTGGGGTCGACGTCGCCGATCAGGTCGCCGACGCTGGTGTCCGGCGTGGCGAGCTTCTCGGTGTACCGGGTGCTGCGGTGCTTCCAGCTGATCGGGGCGGCGTCGCCGAGCTCCTCGACCAGGCGTCGGGACCCGACGGTGACCGGGGCGTAGGGGTGTTCGTTGAGGTCGGAGAAGGCCAGCACCGGCGTCCACTCGTCGAGCAGGCCGGTGAGGGTGCGCATCAGCCGGGTCTTGCCCTGGCCGCGCTCGCCGAGCAGCACGAAGTCGTGCCCGGCCAGCACGGACCGCTCGACCGCCGGCCCGACGGTGTTCTCGAACCCGACGATGCCCGGGAGCGTCTCCTCGCCGGCCCGCAGCCGGGCCAGCAGGTTCTCCCGGAGTTCTTCCTTGACGGTGCGGTGCACGTGCCCGGACGCGCGGAGCTCGCCGAGGGTCGCGATCTCCGGGGCCGGTGCTGCGGTGTTGTCTGCCACCCGTCCGACAGTACGACCGGCCGGACCCGGCAACCAGGGTCCGGCCGATACCTCCCGCCGGAATGCGCCCGCAGCTGAACGGCTTCCCTGCCGCCCGGGCGGAGCGGTAGAATCCGGGGCCTGCCGGTCAGTCCAGCCGTTCCCAGGTCCGGCTGCCGGCGCTTCCGGTGACCCGCCCCCACTGCAGGCCGGGGAAGTGCGCCCCGGCCACCGGCAGCCCCTCGTCGATCACGATCCGACGGATCCGCTCCAGCGACTCCAACGCCTTCGCCTCGTCGTGGTGGAAGCAGAAGTTCCACTGCCCGCGGGCGTTCTCGTCGTACAGCTCGGGCGCGGTGTGCACGGTGTCGCCGAGGAACAGCCCGCTCTCACCGGCGGAGGTCAGCCGCAGCACCGTCTCGCCCGGCGTGTGCCCGGACGCCTCGATCGACGACAGTCCCGGCAGCAGCTCGTCGTCGCCCTCGAACAGCTCGATCCGGTCCATCACCGGGCCGAGACGCACTCCCGGGGCGTCGGTCTCGGGAGTGCAATAGGCGGCCTCCACCTCGTTGAAGGTGAAGTCCGGCGCGCAGTAGAGGTCGAAGTCGCGCCGGTCCACCCGGTGCACGGCGTTCGGGAAGAACGCCTTCCCGTCCACCGAGGTCCAGCCGATGTGGTCGACGTGCAGGTGGGTGAACACCACGTCGGTGACCTCGTCCCGCCGCAGTCCGGTGGCGGCGAACGCCGACCGGAAACCGCCGCCGACGAACGGGAACGTCGCATGCACTCCGACACCGGTGTCCACCACGATCACCCGGTCGCCGTGGCGGATCACGAAGCCGCCCAACGTGTACAGGTGCATCGCCTCGCCGAACACCGGCTCCAGGAACTGCTCGCTCCCGCGCCAGTCCGCCGCCGTCTGCCCCGGGTAGAACGCATCCGCAGGCACCACCATTTCGCCGTCCACCAGAGGGTCAACGACTGCATCGCCGATCTTCATCGATCCGCCCATCTGAACTGAATTCGGTCTGGGAGGCTGAGTGTTCCCTCTGCCGGCGCCCGGCGTCAAGACCTGATCAGGTCTCGACCAGGATCCGGAAACCAGGAGCAGCCAGGGCATGTCGCAGGACGTCGTCGAGCAGTCGGCGCTCTGCCACGGTCCAGCGACGGCTCTGCACGTCGGCCCATTCGACGAGCGAGCGCATGCGGAAGGTCTCCACGACGAGCACCGCATCGCCACCGTGCCCCGGCCCTCCCTCCTCCCGCCACGCGGCCCAGCGCTCCGCGCCGAGCCGCCGCCTGGTGCCTTCCAGCAGCCGCAGTGCTGCCATGAACGGCTCCACCCCGCAAGGATCGACCCGGTACTCGACCACGAGCAGCACCGCCCGCCGGTCGTCACCGACCGGATTCCGGAACTGCGACGGTGCGGCCGACGGGTCCATGCCGTCGACCGGGAGCATGCCCCACCGGACGGCGGTGAGCGCGGCGGCGGCCATCACCCCGCCGGCGATCACCGCGGTCGTCCGCACCCCCAGCCCGTCGGCGATCCATCCCCAGAGCAGCGCGCCGCCACCCTGACACACCTGGTGCACCACCAGGATCAGCGCGATGCTGCGCGCCCGCACCCAGTCCGGCAGCACCCGGTGCGCACCCGTGAGCCAGGCGCTCTGCACCGTCACCCAGGCCGTCCCGATGACGAACAGGGCCACCACCAGGACGGCGACCGGGACGTCGAGGGCGACCAGCACCAGTCCGGCGGCGTAGCCGGTGCAGCCGACCGCCACGAAGACGTTGACCGGCCACCGGCGCCGCACCGGCTGCACCAGCGCCGGACCGAGCACCGCTCCGGCCCCGATCACCAGGAAGGCCAGACCGAACTCGACCGTGCCGAGGCCGATCACGTCGTGCGCGATCACCGGGAACAGCGCCCAGAACGCCGCAGCCGGCAGCGAGAACAGCACCAGGCGCAACAGTGTCCGCCGCATCCAGGGCGAGTGGCGGACGAACCGTACGCCACCACGGACGGCCGGACCCATCGACCCCGGCGGGGTGGCATCCGAGCGCACCGGGGTCGGGAACCGGGTGCAGATCGCCGCCGCCGCCGCGAAGATGAGCGCGTCGACGGCGAACACCCAGGCCGCCCCGAGGAAGGCGAGCAGCAGTCCGCCGACCGCCGGACCGATGGCCCGGGCGCCGTTGAAGACCATCCCGTCCAGGGTCGCCGCGGAACCCATCCGCTCGCGGCCGACCAGCTGCGGCATCCGGTTCTGCCAGCCGACGATGCAGAGCACCAGGCCGCACCCGAGCACCGCGGTCGCGGCGATCAGCAGCCAGGACCCGACCGGGCCTCGGGCGGCCACGAGGGCCAGACCGGCGGAGGCCAGCGCCATCGCCGCCATCGCGCCCGGGATCATCCGGCCGGCGCCACGGCTGTCCACCACGTGTCCCACCGGCAGCGCCAGCACCAGGAAGGGCAGCACCAACGCCGCCTGCACCCCGGCCACGGCCGCAGGCGAGGCGCCGCCCACGGTGAGCACCCACTGCGCCACCACGGTGTGCAGCCAGAGTGCGGTGTTCGCCCCGAGCAGCGCCAGCAGCAGGACCCGGAAGGCCCGGACGCGGAGCGCGGAGAACAGCCCCGGGGCGGGAGCCTCGGCGTCCGCCCCGGGCCCGGTCATCAGGCTGCCCGGCGTTCCGTCGGGTAGAGCCGCACCAGCACCTCGGCGACACAGGCCGGACGGTCGGCGTTCTCGACCGCGATGACGAGCTCGAAGGTCGCCTGGTAGCCACCGGCGACCGGGTCGGCGGCGAGCAGGGACAGTGTGCCCCGGACCCGGCTGCCGGACGGGACCGGCGACGGGAAGCGGACCTTGCCGAGCCCGTAGTTCACCGCGCTGCCGAGATCGCCGATGTGCAGCACCTGCTCCATCACCGGGGCGGCCAGCGCCAGGGTCAGGTAGCCGTGGGCGATCGTGCCGCCGAAGGGTCCGCCGGCCGCCCGGTCCGGATCCACGTGGATCCACTGGTGGTCGTCGGTGACGTCGGCGAACCCGTTGATCCGGTCCTGGCCGACCTCGATCCAGTCACTGGTCCCGATCACCACGCCGACGGCATCGGCCAGGTCGGTCACACTGTCGAAAACCGGCACGGTCGACCTCATCTCGTTGCAGAAGCAGCTCGCAGAGGGCAGAGTGTAATCGAAGTGAGTTCAGCTCGACAACTGGAGGCATCGTGGCCACTGCAGAAGGCGGCACCGTCGTACTGACCGGGGCGACCGGCGGTATCGGCGAGGCGACGGCGAGGCGGCTCGCCGCCGACGGTCACACGGTCCTGGTGACCGACCTCGACGGCGGTCGGTGCGCCGCTCTCGCGGACGAGTTGCGCGCCGCCGGGGGCTGCGCCGAGCCGTTCGCCCTGGACGTCGGGGACGAGTCGCAGTGGGCGGCGCTGGCCACCCGACTGCAGGAGAACGGTGACACCACGGTTGGTCTGGTGAACAACGCCGGGATCGCATCCATGGGCACCGTGGAGTCCGAGACGGTGGCCGACTGGGAGCGGGTGCTCCGGGTGACGCAGACCGGGGTCTGGTTGGGGATGAAGCACATCGGCCCGTTGCTGGCCGGACCCGGCGGCGGATCGATCGTGAACATCTGCTCGATCTTCGGCACCGTCGGCGGTTTCGGCGGCGAGGTGGCCTACCACGCGGCGAAGGGCGCGGTCCGCACCATGACCAAGAACGCCGCGCTGTACTGGGCCGGGCAGGCGGTCCGGGTCAACTCCGTCCATCCCGGCTTCATCGAGACCGAGCGGTCGAAGAAGATGTGGGCCGGCACCGAGCGCCGGGAGCGCATGGTCGGTGGGACGCCGATGGGCCGGCTGGGTGCGCCGTCCGAGGTCGCCGGGGTGATCGCCTTCCTGCTCTCGCCGGACGCGAGTTACGTCACCGGCTCCGAGCTGTACGTGGACGGCGGCTGGACGGCGCGCTGACCTTCACCGGCGGTGCGGGCCCGTCGGGGGCCGGGCTCGCGCCGTCCGCCGCCGTCCCGGCGGACGGGCGGCGTGTCCGGGTCGGCGTCGCGGCGACAGGGCCGTCGGCGTCGCCGATGTCGACCCCACGGGCGAAGCGCTCGACCCCCGCGGTCATCATGTCGCTGATCTCCGGCAGGCTGAGCGCACCACCGGGCCGGTACCAGTCCCACACGCTGATCACCAGGCCGAGCGTCGCCCGGCCGATCAGCGTGGCGTTGCGTTCCGGGAAGATCCCGGTGTCCATGCCCCGCTGCATCAGGTCGGTCCAGTTGTGCTCGATCTGTTGCACCAGGGCCCGCGAGGCCTGCCTCTCCTCCTCCTCGCGCACCGAACCACGCGGGTGCGCCAGCATCGAGGTGTGCGTGTGCAGGATGCGCATCTGCAGCACCTCCTGCTTCTTCACGTCGTAGGCGGTCCGGACGGCGGCCCGGAGCGCGGGCAGCGGCTCGAGACCCTGCGTGGCGGCGGTGAAGTTGTCCGCCGAGCGGGCGAGCTCCATGTGCATGATGGTCAGCAGGCAGTGGGCCTTCGACTCGAAGTAGTGGTAGAGCGCGGTCTGCCCGATGCCGACCCGGTCGGCCACTGCCGACCATTTCGTGTGCTCGTAACCGGTCTCGCCGAAACTGCGCACCGCCGCCTGCAGGATCGCCGCCCGCTTGCTGCGCGGGCCGGCCTCCGCCACCGTCGTCGCCATGCCGTCCTCCTCGTCCCGTGCACCAGGCGGTGCCGTACCACCCCGGGGATCGACCCGACCTCAGTTCGATGGACGATCCTAACGCCTGGGCTCCCGGGGCAGGCCCAGCACGCGCTCGGACAGGATCGTGCGCTGGATCTCGTCGGTGCCACCGGCGATGCTGTAACCCGGGGCGCCGAGCACGTGCTCGGTCCAGGCCCAGCTACCCCAGCTGCCGTCATCGGCCACCAGACGCGGTCCCAGCAGGTCGGCGACCAGGTCGGAGGTCTCGCGCAGGGTCCGGGTGGCGACCAGCTTGCCGACCGACGCCTCAGGGCCGGGCTGACCGCCGGCGGACAGCGTGGCCATCACCCGCAGTCCGAGCGCCCGTTGCACCAGCGTCCGCACCGCCAGGTCCGCCGCGGCCGCCCGGCGGGCGGCATCCAGATCCGGCTGGTGACCGGCCAGATCGACAGCCCGCAGGGCGTTGTCGATGCCCAACGATCCGGAGTCCAGCCGTTCGGCGGCGAGCACCGTCTGGGTGACCCGCCATCCCTCGCCCACCGGTCCCAGTCGGTCCGTGTCCGGGACGTGCACCCCCTCGAGGTACACCTCGTTGAAGCTCTCGCCGCCGGTCATCTGGCGGATCGGCCGGACGGTGACCCCCGGCGCGTCCATCCGCACCATGAACGCCGTGATGCCGGCGTGCTTGGCCGCGTCCGGATCGGTCCGGCACACCGCCAGCCCCCAGGTCGACACCCGGGCACCCGAGGTCCAGACCTTGTGCCCGTCAAGTCGCCAGCCGTCGGACTCCCGGACCGCCCGGGTGCGCACCGCGGCGAGGTCCGACCCGGCCTCGGTCTCCGAGAACAACTGGCAGGTCAGCTCGTCGGAGCGCAGCAGCTTCGGCAGCCAGCGCGCGGTCTGCTCGGGGATGCCCCAGGCGGCGATCGCCGGGGCGATCAGCTGGCAGGTGACCGGGAAGATCTCGGTCCGCTGCGGGACGTCGAAGTCGGCCTCCTCCATCCGGTACAGGTACTCGTAGTGGGTGGGCAGCGAGCGCCCGCCGACGGCTGGGTCGAAGGCCAGTGCGCCCCAACCGCTGTCGTAGCGCAGCCGCTCCCAGTCCCGGGTGGCATCGGTGTACCGGTGCTCCTCCTCCTCGGTCCAGTTCTCGAAGACCGCGACCGCATCGGACCCGCTGCCCCATCGCGTCGAGGTGTCACGCGGTGCCGCGACCTCGGCGAGCCAGCCACGCGCGGCGCGGCGGAACTCCTCTGGCGTCGGCACGATCGTCTCAGCGGACATGGCTGTTCCCTCCCGGCAGTCCGAGCAGATCGGCGATCTGCAGCCGGATCTCGTGCGCCGATCCGAACAGGCCGGCCGATGCGCGCACCCGCCGGACGTACCGGTGCGCGGGATGTTCCCAGGTGAACCCGATCCCGCCGTGCAGCTGGACGTACTCCTTGACCGCCAGGGCGGCGGCATTCCCGGCGGTCAGCTGCGCTGCGGCCGCGGTCACCGGCAGCAGCTCGGGCGCCCCGACCGCGCAGGCCGCGGCGAGCGCCACTGCCGACCGGGCCGCCTCGAGCTCCACCAGCAGATCGGCGAGCCGGTGCTTGACGGCCTGGAAGGAGCCGATGGGGCGGCCGAACTGCTGCCGGCCGGTCACGTAGGCCACCGTCTCGCGCAGGGCATGATCGGTGATCCCGACCGACTCGGCGGCCAGGGCGATGCTGCCGATGGCCAGCGCGGGGTCGAGATCCGCCTCCCGGGCGAGTATCCGGGCGGGGACATCGGTGAGATCGAGCCGCACCAGCGGCCGGGTCGGGTCCAGCACCGTCAGACCGGTCCGGGTGATGCCGTCGGCATCCCCGGCACAGCAGACCAGCACGGGCGTACCTGCGGTGTCGGTCGCGACGAGCAGGACCAGGTCGGCGTCAGGGTCGAGCACCGGCCCGGCCGACCCGGTGACCCGGTCGCCCTCGAGCGTCACCGAGCTGTGCTGCGGCAGAGCGAGTGTCGCCCGGAGCGAGCCGTCGGCGATGCCCGGCAGCAGATCTGCCGCATCCGGCAGACCGGCCAGCACCGCGACCGCGAAGGCGCCGGACAGCAGCGGCGCATCTGACAGTGTTGCCCCCGCCGCCTCCATCACCACCGCGAGATCCCGTGCATCACCGCCGCTCCCGCCTGCCTCCTCCGGGATCAGCAGTCCGACCAGGCCCAGCGCGGCCAGCTCTGCCCATCCCTGCCCGGCGGACCCGGACAGCACGTCGCGGGCCATCCCGGCCAGCGCGACCTGCTCCTCACCGCGGGCCAACAGGCCGGGATCGACCTGCAGGCCGGCGATGTCGGGTGTGACCGGACCGGTCGTCGTTGTCGTGGGCACCGGCCCACCTCCTCGTGCACCTCTGGTCGGTCCTGCAGCGGTCCGCGGGATCGAACTGCAGGATCCTCGTACGGTCTACGGACGTCGGTAGCGCGTGATCTCGCCGGCGGACTCTGTCGCGAGCTCGCCCCGCTGCGCGAGAACGTCCAGATGGGCGACGGTCTCGCAGACGGCCAACATCCGGTCGAAGTCGCGCAGGTCCTCGAACGGACGGCGGCTGTTGGTCCAGCGCAGCCGCCGGGCGACCTCCCCGCCGGCGGACGGTCCGCGGCCGACGACCACCGCGAGCGCCTCCGCCAGTCGGTCGTCGTGGTGCCGGAGCAACTCGCGGACCCGGGCGTGCACCTGTGGCACGGGATCACCGTGGGCCGGCAGCATCCGGGCGTCGTCCAGGTCGAGCACGGCCTGCAAGGAGTCCAGGTAGTCGCCGAGCGGCAGCCCGCCGTCCGCCAGCTCGAACCCGATCGACGGGGTGATGTGCGGCAGGACGTGATCACCGGTGAACATCAACCCGGCCGCGTGGTCGACGAACATCAGGTGCCCGCGGGTGTGCCCGGGTGTGTGCACCACCTGCAGCCGCCGGTCGCCGAGCTGGAACTTCCCGGGCTGCAGCCACTCGTCGGGGTCCTCCCAGATCGAGGCCTCGTAGCGGTCGTCCGCCTGCATCTCGGCGAGAATGCTGTCCGCCAGCAGGCTCTCGCCCGCCGCGCGGAGGGTGACCAGCGAGCTGACCGGCACGTCGGTGGCGATGCGGCGCAGCGTGGTGAGCCCGGGGCGTTCGCCCAGCCCCAGATACACCCGGCAGCCGACCTCACGGCGCAGCGTGATCGCCTGCGTGTAGTGGTCCCGGTGGATGTGCGTGGCCAGCACCGTGCGGATGTCGGACAGTGACCTGCCCAGCTCCGCCAGTCCCCGCCGCAGCTCACCCATCGCCTCCGGGGTGGCCCAGCCGGCGTCGATCAGCGCGATGCCGTCCGGCAGGTCGATCACGTAGACGTTGACCGCCCGCAGGCCGTCCTGCGGCAGCGACAGCGGCAGCCGGTGCACGCCGGGCGCGACCGGGTGCGGCCCCGGGAGTGCCCAGCGGTGCCGGTCGGCATGCCCGGCGACGGCGAGGGGCGTGTGCCCCCCGGTCACAGCGGGATCCCGCCGGTGCACAGCAGCACGTGCCCGGTGATGTAGTCGCTCTCCGGCAGACACATCAGGTACACCGCACCGGCGGCCTCCTCCGGCGTCGCACCGCGGCCGAGGGAGATGGTCCGTTCGATCGCCTCGATGTGCTCGGTGCGGACCGCCTTGGCGATGCTGCGCTCCCCCACCTGCAGACTGCTGTCGGCGTCCGGGGTGTCCACCGGGGCGGTCAATCTGGTCCGGATCAGCCCGAAGGCGACGCTGTTCACGTTGACCCGGTAACGACCCCACTCCTTCGCGAGAGTGGCGGTCACCCCGTTGATCCCGGCCTTCGCCGCGGCGTAGTTGACCTGCCCGGCGTTCCCGCCGATGCCCACCGCGGAGGAGATGTTGACGACCTTGCGGAAGACCTCGTGACCGCTCTGCGTCTCCAGCTTCGCCTGCTCGCGGAACCACGGCGCGGCCGCCCGCAGGATCCGGAACGGCGCCTTCAGGTGGATGTCCAGCATCGCGTCGAACTGCTCGTCCGACATCTTCCCGATGATGCCGTCCCAGGTGTACCCGGCGTTGTTGACGATGATGTCGAGACCGCCGAGCGTGTCCACCGCGGTACCGACGAGGCGGTCACCCATGTCCGGCGCCGTGACGTCACCGGCCAGCGACTCGGCGCGGATACCGCCGGCGCGCAGGGCGTCCCGGGTCTCCTCCAGGACACCGGCATCGAGATCGTTGAGCAGCAGGCGCGCACCGCTGCCGCCGAGCTTCTCGGCGATGGCCCGGCCGATGCCGCGGCCGGCACCGGTGATCAGCGCGACCTTGCCGTCGAGTGTTCCGGTCATGATGCCGCTCCGATCTGTGTGCCGGCCCGGTGCAGCCGGGCGGCCAGGTCCTTGGCCTCCGGCCGGGACAGCTTGCCGACCCGGGTCTGCGGCAGCGCCTCGACCTGGAACAGGTACTCCGGCCACTTGGTCTTGGACAGCCCGACGGATCCCAGGTGCGCCAACAGGTCCGGCAGGGCGACGGGGTGGCCCGGCTCGGTGACCACCAGCACCCCGATGCGTTCACCGAGCTCGGGGTCCGGCAGCGGCACCACGCACGCGGACTCGATGCCGGGGTGGGAGGCCACCGCGGTCTCCACCTCGAGCACGTCGATGTTGCGGCCGCCACGGATGATCACGTCCTTCTCCCGGCCCATGATCGAGATCGTGCCGTCGCCGTTGCGCCGCACCAGGTCCCCGGTCGGGAACCAGCCGTCGGCGGTGACCTCCACCGGGTGCAGCCGCCCGGCCCGGGCGTAGCCGAGGAACAGCGAGGGCCCACGGACCTGGGCCCGCCCGACCTCGCCCTCCGGGACCGGCAGCCCGTCGGTGTCCACCCCGCGCACCTCGGTGCCGGGGAACGGGCGCCCGTCCCGCCCGAGCCGGACCTCGACCGGGTCGGTCGGCAGCGGAGAGGTGTGGCCGAGGCACTCGGACATGCCGAACACCCGCAGGATCCTGGTGTGCAGGGCGGTCTCGGCCCGCTGCAGTGCGGCCAGGTCCATCGGACCACCGCCCACCGTCATCGAGGCGAGATCGTCTCCGGCACCGTGCTCCTCGGCGGCACGGCCGAGTTGCAGCGCCATCGTCGGCACGCACATCACCCAGCGCACGCCCGCGGCGCCCATCCGTTCCAGCAGGGCGTCCGGACGCCAGCGCGACGCGGTCACCAACGGGCCGCCGAGTTGCAGCGCCACCCCGATACCGAAGCAGAACGCCGCGGTCGACGAGAGCGGGACGATGGCCGCGATCGGGTCTCCCGGCCGTAGGTCGTTGATCTCGATGGTCCGCGCGCCGGCGTAGGCGATGGCGTCGCCGGACTGCACGACACCCTTCGCCCGCCCGGTGGATCCGGAGGTGAGCCCGATCAGGCCGCCACCGGACCAGCGGCCGACCCCGGCCGGATCGGTCGTCGCCACGGTCCAGCCGTCCAGCGCCGTGCCCGACGGGCCGGCGCCGAGCAGGGTGGCCAGCTGCCACTCCTCGAAGGCGGACGGGTCGACCACCACGGCGTCCGGTCGGATGTCGTCGAAGGCATCGGCCAGCTCCGCGGCGGTGGTGTGCCGGTTCACCACGGCGATGACCCCGCCGGCCCGGCCGACCGCCACCGTCGCGGCCAGTGTCCGCCACGAGTTGTCGGCCTGCACCAGCACCGTCCGCGGTACCCCGTCGCCGAGTGCGGCGGCCAGGTCGTCGGCGGCGGCGACGATCTCGCTCGCCGGGTGCGGCCCACTGTCGTCGATCACGGCGATGTGGTCCGCGGCGGCCGCCCGGTCCAGGAACTGCTTCACCAACTGCTGCACTGCCACCAACCCCACTCGTCCACGGCCTGCGCCGTCCGGAAGATCGCCTGCGGAAAGTCCTCAGGCGGTGAACATCTGGGCCTCGGACCCGAAGACCGCGATGCGCCGGCCACGCATGTCGCCGACCTGGTCGACGGCCGCCTGCCACTGCGGGCTGGCCAGTGCCGCGTCCATCGCGGCCCGCGACTCGAAGGACAGGATCGACACCCCGTCCCAGCCCTTAGAGCGCTCCTCGAACGCGTCCTCGACCTCGGTGTGCAGCCAGCGCAGCAAGCCGGGCAGCTCCACCGTCAGCTCCGCGTGCGGCCCGCGCCACCAGTCGATGAACTGCTCGTGCGTCCAGTCCGGCGGCCGGGAGGCCAGCAGCACCAGGTTGTACATCTCAGTTCCCTCCCGGGACGTCGGAGAAGTTGGCCGCAGGCGAGCGGCCGATCAGCAGCCGGGTCAGCTTCCCGGACGGGCCCACCCGGCCGGCCGCGACGAAGCTCGCCTCGAACTCGCCGGACCGGCGGACCTCGCCGAGGAACAGCTCGTCGTGACCGGTGATCGCGTGCGAGAGCAGGTGGTGGGTCCGGGTGCCGCGCTCCCGCTGCGCCAGGTAGCCGACCAGCGCCGCCCGGTCGCCGGCGAAGTCCGCGGCCTGCCCGCCGGTGGAGAAGACGATGCCGAGCTGGAAGTCGTCGTCGACGAGATCCAGGACCCGGTCCGGGGTGTCGCTGTCCATGATGGCGAACCAGCGGGTCAGGAAGCTGTCGGTGACATCGGCACTCATACCGAGCCCCCGGGCAGCGCGGGCTCCGCGGCGTCGAAGAGGGAGAACGACGGGTCGAAGTAGGACTGGTACCCGGCGATCGTCCCGTCGGCGGTCAGCCGGCCGATCGACATGAAGGCCCCGGTGGCCCGGTGGCCACCCTCCTCGACGACGCCGTAGACCACCTCGGTGTCACCCTCGTGCAGGTGCCGCAGGATCCGGTGCACCCGGTCGGCCGGCGCGCTCCGGCTGCTGACGTAGTCGCGGTAGTCCTCCCGGCTGCTGCCGGTGACCTGCCGGCCGGGCAGCGCCAGCAGGAACGTCACGTCGGGCGCCATCAGCGCCAGCGCCTCCTCGAACCGGCCGGCGTCCAGGTGCGCCATGTACTCGGGTACTGCCATCGTTCCTCCTCCTCGAGTGAACGGACCGCGCTGCCGCCTCCGGGCGTCAGAGCATCTCCACGATCGTCGCGTTGGCCATGCCGCCGCCCTCGCACATCACCTGCAGACCGTAACGGCCACCGGTGCGGCGCAGCTCGTGCACCATGGTGGTCAGCAGCCGGGCGCCGCTGGCGCCGAGCGGGTGACCCAGGGCGATCGCGCCGCCGTTCGGGTTGACCTTCTCCAGCGGGGCGCCGGTCTCCTTCAGCCAGGCCAGCACCACCGAGGCGAAGGCCTCGTTCACCTCGAAGGTGTCGATGTCGTCGATGGTGAGACCGGAGCGCTGCAGCACCTTCTCGGTGGCAGGGATCGGCCCGGTGAGCATGAACACCGGATCGGACCCGACGGCGGCGACGGTGTGCACCCGGGCGACCGGGGTCAGGCCGTGCTGCTGCACCGCCCGCTCCGAGGCCACCAGCACCGCGGCCGCACCGTCGGAGACCTGGCTGGAGACCGCCGCGGTCAGCCGCCCGCCCGCGCTCAGCGGCTTCAACCCGGCCATCTTCTCCAGGGTGGTGTCGGGACGGGGTCCCTCGTCGGTCGTCACCCCGAACGCAGGCACGATCTCGTCGTCGAAGCGACCGGCGGCGATGGCGGCGGCAGCCCGGGTGTGGCTGCGCAGCGCGTACTCCTCCATGTCGGAGCGCTCGATCCCCCAGTGCTGCGCGATCAGCTCGGCGCCGCGGAACTGCGAGATCTCCTGGTCGCCGTAGCGTTTCGTCCAGCCGGTCGCGGCGAACGGCGACGGCATGCCCTTCTCCATGCCCAGGATCGCCGGGCTCATGATCGGCACCACGCTCATCGACTCGACACCACCGGCAAGGACCAGGTCGGAGGTACCGGACAAGACCGCCTGGGCGGCCTGCTGCACCGCTTGCTGCGAGGACCCGCACTGCCGGTCGATGGTCACCCCCGGCACGTGCTCCGGCAGGTCCGCGGCCAGCCAGGCGAGCCGGGCGATGTTGCCGGTCTGCGGCCCGATCTGGCCGACGCAGCCGAACACCACGTCGTCCACCGCGCCGGGGTCGACGCCGGCGGCGGCCAGCGTGCCGAGCATGCCGGCGCCGGCCAGGTCGAGCGGGTGCACGGCCGACAGTCCGCCGTTCCGCCGACCGACCGGGGTGCGCCGTGGGGCGACGAGGTAGGCCTGGTTCGTGGTGGTCATCGGTTCTCTCCGGATTCTTCTGTGGTGGCGGTCATCTCGCGCAGGTGGTGGCCGGTGATGCGGTACGGGCCGGTCACCGGGCGGTCCAGCCGCCGTCGACGACCAGCACCTGGCCGGTGGTGTAGGACGAGGCGTCGGACGCCAGGTACAGCAGGGCGCCGTCCAGCTCCGACACCTCACCCGGCCGCCTGATCTGGGTGTTCTTGACGACCCAGCGGGCCGCGCTCTCGTCGGCGAAGAGGGCCTGGGTCATCTCGGACCGGAACCAGCCCGGGGCCAGCGCGTTGACCCGGATGCCGCGGGCGGCCCACTGGCCGGACAGCTCACGGGTGAGCGCGATGATGCCGCCCTTCGAGGCGGCGTAGCCGGCGCCGGACAGCGGGAAGGTGGAACCGAGGCCGACGATCGAGGCGATGTTGACGATCACCTTGCCCTGCTGCGGCTCCGGCGCCGCGGCCAGCAGGCACGAGAGATGGTACGGCGCAACCAGGTTCACCTCCAGGGTCTCGCGGTAGACGCGGACGCCCTCCTCCTCGGCGTTGCCGTGGCCGCCGATGCCGGCGTTGTTGACGAGCACGTCGAACCGTCCGGTGAGCTCGAGGGCCCGGGCGGCCAGCGCCTCCCGGTCCTCGGCATCGGCGACGTCGCAGCGCACCGCGTGGATGTTCTCCGTGCCGGCGGCCAGCTCCTCCAGCCGGTCCAGCCGGCGGGCCGCGGCCACCACCTGCGCCCCGGCGGCGGCGAGCAGGGTGGCGAAGCGCAGGCCGAGCCCGGCGGACGCGCCGGTCACCACCACGGTCCGGTCGGTGAGCGAGAACGACGGCAGGGCAACGGCTCCGACGGTCTGCGCCGGGGTGTCCAGGGCGGTCACGTCTGCACCGCCCGGGGCAGTCCGAGCGCGCCGCCGTCGATCACCAGGGTGTGCCCGGTGATCCACGACGACAGGTCGCTGGCCAGGAACACCGCGGCGTTCCCGCAGTCCTCGACCGTGCCGAGCCGGCGCATGGGCAGCTGGGCGGTCAGCACACCCTCGCGCGCCTCCCAGACCGCCCGCGCCAGTTCCGTCTTGATCACGCCCGGGGCGATGGCGTTGACCCGGATGTCCGGACCCAGCTCGTACCCCAACTGCATGGTCAGGTGGATCAGCGCCGCCTTGGTGGCGTTGTAGAAGCCGATGTGCGGGTCGACCAGCAACCCGCCGACCGACGCCACGTTGATCACCGCGGCGCCCGAGTCCCGGCCCATGCCGTGTTCGCGGGCGGCGTGGATCCACAACATCGGGGCGATCTGGTTGACCTGCGCGGTCTTCGCGGCCCGGGACAGGTCGATGTCGGCCAGCGGACCCATGTACGGGTTGGTGGCGGCGTTGTTGACCAGTACGTCGAGCGGCCCGAAGCGTTCGGCCGTCTCCGCCACCGCGGCGGCGGCCTGGTCGGGGTCACCTGCATTGGCGACGACCGTGTGCACCTGTCCGGTGCCCGGGGTGGCCAGCAGCTGCTCGCGCGCCTCGTCCAGGCCGGCCGCCTTGCGGGCCGTGAGCACCACGGTGGCACCCTCGGCCCGGAAGGCCGTCGCGATCCCGAAGCCGATCCCCCGGGACCCGCCGGTGATCAGGGCCACCTTGCCGTCCAACAGCGGTCGGTCCATCAGACACCTTCCCGGGTCTTGTGCTTGTCGAGTTCCTGGCGGGTGATGGTCCGCAGGTGCACCTCGTCCGGACCGTCGGCGATCCGGAGCGCGCGGGTGAGGGCGTAGAACCGGGCGATCGGGGTGTCCTCGCTGACGCCCGCGGCACCGAAGGCCTGCACGGCCCGGTCGCAGACCCGGTGCGCGACACCCATCGCCGACACCTTGATCGCGGCCACCTCGATGCGGGCGGTCCGGGCACCACCGTTGTCCATCATCCAGGCCGACTTCAGGACCAGCAGCCGGGCCTCGTCGATCTCGATCCGGCTGCGGGCGATCCATTCGCCGATGACTCCCTGCCGGGCCAGCGGGCCGCCGAACGCCTCGCGCTGCAGCACCCTCCGGCACATCAGTTCCAGCGCGCGCTCGGCGATCCCGATCGCGCGCATGGCGTAGTGCATACGCCCGGGCCCGAGCCGACCCTGGGCGAGGGCGAAACCGTCCCCCTCGCGGCCGAGCATGTTCTCCGCCGGGACGGTCACCCCGTCGAAGAGCACCTCGCCGTGCCCCAGCCGGTCCTGGTAACCGAAGGTGGTGAGGTCACGGAGAACCTCCAGACCGGGCGAGTCCCTGGGCACCAGCACCATGCTCTGCCGACGGTAGGGTTCGGCTTCCGGGTCGGACACGCCCATCACGATCACCAACTCGCAGTCCGGGTCGAGAATGCCGGAGGTGTACCATTTCCGGCCGGTGATCCGGTAGCTGTCGCCGTCCCGCTCGATCCGCGTGGCGATGTTGCGGGCGTCGGAGCTGGCCACCTCCGGCTCGGTCATCGCGAAGCAGGACCGGATCCGGGCGTCCAGCAGCGGCCGCAGCCAGCGGTCCTGCTGGGCCGGCGTGCCGAACAGCGACAGCAGTTCCATGTTCCCGGTGTCCGGCGCCGAACAGTTGAAGACCTCGTTGCCGATGATCGACCGGCCCATCTCCTCGGCCAACGGCGCGTACTCGAGGTTGGTCAGGCCGGCGCCCCAGGTCCCGTGGGTGAGGAACAGGTTCCACAGCCCCTGCTCCCGGGCGGCCGCCTTCAGCTCCGTCATCACCGGAGGCAGCGCGTGCGGGTCGGACCCGGCGGCGAGCTGCGCCTCGTAGACGGTCTCGGCGGGGATCACCCGCTCGTCCATGAACTGCCGCAGCTGCTGCTGCAGCGCCACGGTGCGGTCGGAGTATCTGAAGTCCACGGCTGCTGCTCCCTTGCGGCGCCTCGGTGGTGCTCGGAATCGTCTGTCGGTGTTCGTGTCTCGTACCGGTGCCGGTGTTCTACGACAGCAGGCGCACCCCGTTGCGCAGCATGGCCGCCACCGTCGGCGGCAGGGTCTCCTGCACCGGGTCGACGTGCGTGCCCTCGCGGTGCCGTTTGACGTTGTGCCCCATGATCGCGGCCATCTTCAACCGGGCCAGCGCGCGGAACCAGTCGAGATCCTCGACCGGCGGTCCGTTCTCACTGTAGACATCGATCATCTGCGCCTCGGACGGCACCCCGGCCGCGGCGTGGCCGACACCGGGGAAGTTGTCCGGCTCGCAGAACAGCAGGAACCAGGCCAGGTCGATCCGCGGGTCGCCGACGGCCCAGATCTCCCAGTCGATGATCGCCGTCAGCGACGGACCGTCGAACAGCGAGTTCCCCAGTCGGCAGTCGCCGTGGGTCAACGCCGACCGGGCCGCAGCCGGGGGTGCCGCTGCCAGCAGCGCCACCAGTTCTTCGCCCTGCGGTCGTAGTTCCTCCGGGACGGCGCGCAGGGTGCGGGTCCAGCGAGCCAGCTCGTCCGCCGGGGCCAGCACCTCCTGATCGCCGAGATCCAGTGCCGTGACGTCGATCCCGTGCATGACACGCATCGCCCGGGCCAGCGCGGACATCCGCACCGGTACCAGCTCCGGGTCGACGGTCTGCGTGTCGAGCACCGGTTCCACACTTTCGCCGGCCGCCCGGGTCATCGCGAACCAGGCCGGCGGATCGGCCGACTCCGCGGCCACGGTCGGCACCGGCACGCCGCGTCCGTGCAGTGCCCGCAGGGCCACCGCCTGCCGCAGCACGTCGTTGCGGCCGACCGCCCGGCGCCCCTCGGGGACGGCCTTGACCACGTACCCGTGGCCACCGGCATCCACCGCGTAGGTGAGACCGGACCGACCGCCCTCGAGCACGGCCAGCTCCGAGACCTCTGCTCCCGGATGCAGATCCGCCAGTGCGGCCTGCACCCGGTCGGTGACGGCGGGGCGGGTGCTCAGCACGACAGCACCGCGCAGGCGCTGACGCCGGGGGCACCGTAGACATGGGTGAAGCCGACGGTCGGGGCCGATGGCACCTGACGGTCACCGGCCTCGCCCCGCAGTTGCAGCACCACCTCGACCACCTGGCGGAGCCCGGAGGCGCCGATCGGTTCGCCGTTGGCGATGCAGCCGCCGTCCGTGTTCACCGGTAACAGGCCGTCGATCTCGGTCATCCCTTCGCGGATCCACTTGTCCTGCTCGCCGTCGGCGACGAATCCGCACTCGGCCATGTGCATCAGCTCGGCGCCGGCCTCGGTGTCCTGCAGCTGCGCGACACCGACGTCACCGGGCCCGATCCCGGCGGCCTCGAAGGCGGCGGCGGAGGCGTCCCGGCTCACGCTGGTCAGCTCTCCGCCGGGGATCCACGGCGCGAACACCTCGAAGGAACCGAACCGGCGGGAGCGCACCGCGACCGCGTCCAACCGCACCCGTCGGTGCAGGTCCGGCAGCACCCCGGGGGCGGTCAGCACCAGCGCCGCCGCACCCTCGCCGGGTGAGCAGAACATGAACCGGGTCAGCGGATCGCTGACCAGGCCGGAGTCCCGGATCTGGTCCGCGGTCAGCGGATCCCGACGCCAGGCCTGCGGCGTGAGAGCACCGTTGCGGTAGGCCTTCTCGGCAACCAGGGCGAGCAGCTCCGGGTCCAGCCGGTGGTCGTGCAGGTACCGCTGGATCTTGGCGCCGAAGAACTGTGTCGTCACCATCAGCCCGTCGGTGCCGTAGCAGTCGGGCAGGCCCCAGTCCCCCGGCCGCGGGTCGAAAGCGCCCGGCGGGTGCTTGTCGAACCCGACCGCCACCACCACGTCCGCCATCCCGCTGCGGATCGCATTCACCGCACTGACCAGCGAGCTGCCGCCGGTCGCGCAGCCGTTCTTCACGTTGACGAACGGGATGCCGGTGAGTCCCAGGTCCGCGACCAGGGTGTCGGCCAGGCCGGCGTTGTCGCTGCCACCGAAAGCCGCGCGCACCCGGGACCAGTCGATCCCGGCATCGGCCAGCGCCGCGCGCACCGCCGTGACCGCGTGTGCCCGGCCGGTGCCCGGCGTCCGGCCGAATGCGGTCCGTGCGGCCCCGGCGATCACCACGCCGGTCATCGGAGGAGCTCCGCGACCGGGACGCCTCCACGGCCGGACAGCTGCACCGGGTCACCGATCCGCAGCGTGCCCGGATCGACACCGTCGAGCGGCGGTACGACCGCCTCCACCCGGATCCCCTCCGGCAGCTCCACGTACACGACGCCGAACGGGCGGAACCCGTTCTCCGGCAGCACGTACGGAGGGGACTTGGGTGGGTGACGCTGCACCGTCCAGCTCCAGACCGTGCCGTGCGACGAGAGGACGGACGGTTCGGTGGTGGTACCGCACCGCGGGCAGTGCGCCGCGGCGGGGTAGGTGACCACGGCGCACTCCGGGCAGCGGGCCCCGGTCAGGGCCGTGCCGTCGGTGACCGGCGTGGTCGCCGACGGCACGGCGGATTCCTGCGACTGCACGGTCCGCTCAGCGCCCCGTCCAGACCGGGTCGCGCTTCTCCAGGAACGCCGAGACGCCTTCGCGGGCGTCGTCGGACTGCAGGGTGACACCCACCGACAGCCGCTCGATGACCATCAGCGACTCGGTGTCCGCGTCCAGGCTGCGGTCGATGGCGGACTTGGTGAGGTTCATCTGGAACGGGCTCTTGTCGGAGAGCAGCGCGGCGAACTCGTCGACCGTCTTGTCCAGCTCGTCGGCCGGGGCGGAGGCATTGACGAGGTTCCACTCGGCACATTCCTTGCCGGAGAGGAGCTTGCCGGTCATCATCAGTTCCTTGGTCTTGCGGATGCCGATCATCCGGGGAACCCGGTAGATCGGGCCGGCGCCGCCGAAGAGCGCGCGGCGGATGTGGAAGTCACCGATCCGGGCGTCGTCCTCGGCGATGGCGAAGTCGGTGGAGATCATCAGCTCGAAGCCGCCGGCGGTGGCGTACCCCTCGATCACCGAGATCGACGGGGTCTTGGCGCGGTACAGGTTGTCGCAGATCTTCGCGGAAATCTCCGCGACGTCCGCCGCGGTGGTACTGCCGATGTAGTCGGCCTTGAGCGAGTCCAGGTCGAAGCCCGAGCAGAAGGTGTTGCCACGCCCGCGCAGCACCAGCACCTTGAGCTCGGGATCGGCGTCCACCTCCTTCACGATCTCGTCCAGCCGGTTGAGGATCGGCACCGTCACGCAGTTCTTCTTCCACGGACGGTTCAGCCAGACCCGGGCGATGTTCCCGTCCCGCTCGAACTGGATGTCGTCTTCGACGGCCATGGGGGAGGTCCTTTCGATTGAACTGAATTCAATCCATGTATAGCCCTGCCGTAGGGTGCTGTCAATGCCGCGGGCATGGTCGGTCGGAACGGTCGACACCCGTTGCAGGACAGCGCGGGGCGCCGCGCACGGAACCGGGACGACAGGGAGGTCGCAGGGATGATCAGGACAGTGGGTGTGGTGGGCGCCGGACAGATGGGATCGGGTATCGCCGAGGTCTGCGCCGCGGGCGCGGACGTGGTGCTGGTGGACCTGGACCGGGCCGCGGTGGACGCGGGGCTGCAGCGCATCCGGCGTTCCCTGGACGGCGCGGTCCGGCGCGGCCGGGTCACCGAGGAGGAGGCGGCGGCGCGGCTGGGCCGGATCGCGCCCGCCACCGATGTCACCGCCCTGGCCGGGGCGAACCTGGTGATCGAGGCCGTGGTCGAGTCCTTGCAGGTCAAGCAGGATCTGTTCGGCCGGCTGGGCGACATCGTCGCCCCCACCGCGGTCCTCGCGTCGAACACCTCGTCACTGCCGATCGCCGCGATCGGCCGGGGCTCGACACACCCGGAGCGGGTGCTGGGTCTGCACTTCTTCAACCCACCTCCCGCCCTCGACCTGGTCGAGCTCACCCCGACCCTGGTCACCGACCCCGCGCTTGCCGATGCGGTGCAGGGCTTCTTCACCGATGGGCTGGGACGCACCGTGATCCGCTCCCAGGACCGGGCCGGGTTCATCGTGAACGCCCTGCTCGTGCCCTATCTGCTGTCCGCCGTCCGGATGCTGGAGAACGGCATCGCCACCCGGGAGGACATCGACACCGGGATGCAGCGCGGCTGCGGTCATCCGATGGGTCCGCTGCGCCTGCTCGACCTGATCGGTCTGGACACCATGGTGTTCGTCGCCGACGGGCTGTACGCCGAGTGGCGGGATCCGGCAGCCTCTGCCCCGGCGATGCTGCGCCGGATGGTCGACGCCGGACTGCTCGGCCGCAAGAGCGGGCGCGGCTTCTACGACTACACGGAGCACTGACGTGCAGGCGCTGCGACTGCGGACTGCGGGCCTTGACCCGGAACTGGAGGAGGTCCCGACCCCCGTCCCGGTCGGCCGTGAGGTGCTGGTCCGGGTACGGGCCGCCGGGCTGTGCCACTCGGACCTGCATGTGGTGGAGTCGCCGGTGGGCGGCATGGCCACCGCGCTGCCGTTCACCCTGGGACACGAGATCGCCGGTGAGGTCGCCGCTCTCGCCGACGACGTGGCCGGCACCATGCCGATCGGGACCGCTGTTGCGGTGTACGGACCGTGGGGCTGCGGCGACTGCAGCCGCTGCCGGGTGGGTCGGGACAACCTCTGCGACCGGCGGGCGTCGCTCACCTTCTTCGGCGCCGGGCTGGGCCGCGACGGCGGGATGGCCGAGTACGTGCTGGTCCCCCGACCGGAACTGCTGGTGCCGCTGGACGGGGTGGACCCGCTGGACGCGGCGCCACTGACCGACGCCGGGCTCACCTCCTACGCCGCCCTCCGCCCGCTGCTGCCGGATCTCACCGGTGCCGATGCGTCGGTCCTGGTGCTGGGTGTCGGTGGCCTGGGACACATGGCCGTGCAACTGCTCTCGGCCCTGACGACGGCCACCGTCGTCGCGGTGGACACCAAGCCGGCCGCCCTCGAGCTGGCCGGTGACCTGGGTGCGATCCCGGTGGCGTCCGGTCCCGACGCCGGCGACCGGATCCGCGAGCAATTGCCGGCCGGGGCGGCCGGGGTGGACGCGGTGCTGGACTTCGTCGGCGCCCCGGAGACGGTCGCCCTGGGCTCGTCGCTGCTCCGTCCCGGCGCCACCTACGTGCTCGTCGGGACCGCCGGCGGCGCGATCGACGTCCGCAAGAACGCGGGACTGCCTGCGGGAGTCAAGTTCTCCGTCCCGTACTGGGGCGGTCGAGAGGAGCTGGCGGAACTGCTGGCACTGGCCGCGCAGGGCCGCATCCACGTGCACCGGCAGGTCTACCCGCTGTCCGACGCCGCCCGCGCCCTGGCGGATCTGCGGGCCGGGCGGATCAGCGGCCGCGCGGTCCTCGTCCCCTCCCCCTCCTGACACCCCACCCCCCGCCGCGAGGATCTTCTTCTCCTGCGCGTACGAAGATGGCGACACCTGCATCACAGGTACCATTTCCGCCATCTTCGTACGCGCCGAGGAAGTTGATCCTCGCGGGGGGCGGGGTGTCGGGCGGTGGGTCAGGGGGCGGCGGCCACCAGGATCGCCGCCAGCTCCGCCGGCCTGGAGATCATTGCCATGTGACCGGCGTCGATGTCCTTGACCGTGGCGTGGCTGCGCTCGATGCCCAGCTGCTGCAGGTCCAGCGGCACGCAGTGGTCCTGCAGGGTCCGGACCCAGGTGGTGGGCACGCCCCGCTCGTAGCCGGACAGGTCGACCTTCTCGCTGAGCAGCGCGGCCGAGTCGTCGACCAGGCGGTCCAGCGCCCAGGTGCTCTGCTCCTCGTCGAGATCGTTGCACAGCATGGGGATCGCACCCTCGCGGGTGATGCTGTACAGACCGCCGATCAGCGACTCCTCCACCGGTCCGCGGATCTCCGGTGCCAGCTGGTCGAGCATCCGCAGGCCGTGCGGCGGGACCGCCGCGCCGACCAGGACCACCGCCGAGATGCGGTCCGGGATCAGGTTCAGCACCCGTGGCACCGTGACCCCGGCGAAGGAGTGGCCGACCAGCACGATGTCGGTGAGATCACGGGCCAGCACGTCGTCGACCACCGCCTGCGCGCAGTCGTCCAGGGTGGTGGTGCGCAGGTCCTTCTCCGCCCGGGTGCCGCGGCCGGGCAGGTCGATCGCGAGCACCTCCCCGGGCAGGGACGGGACCAGCAGGTCCCAGCAGTTCGCGCCGTAGCCGGCGCCGTGCACGAGAACGAAGCTCATCGTGGCGTTCCTCTCCAGCGGCCCGGTCAGCCCGCCGCGACCAGCGGCGGCGGGGTGAAGAAGCCGCCCTCGGACACCCAGGCGCCGTCCTTGACCGTCACCCGCTGCACGTCCCGGGTACCCAGGTGCTGGTCCGCGCTGAACGAGAGCACCGGCCCCACACCGTTGTCGACCGAGCTGGCAGCGGTGAAGGCGGCCTTGAGCGAGTCCGCCGTGATGTCACCCTGCACCGTCTTCGCCACCTGGGCGAAGGACTTCGCAGCTGCCCACCCCCACATCGCGATGAAGTCCGGGGTCTGGTCCGGGTAGTACTTCTTCATCGCGTCCAGGAACTCCTTGGTGGCCGGATCGCTCTCCACCGGGGCCTTGGTCAGCGACACCGAATGGAAGCCCTCGGCGGCGGTGCCGGCCAGGGAGAGCAGCGCGGCAGAGGCGTCCGGCGCGTAGCCGTAGGTCGGCTTCGACACCCCCTGCAGTTCCGCCTCCTTCAGGTAGGCGGCGGCCTCCGGGGCCGCGAGGATGGTGACGACCGCGTCGGCGCCGGAGGACTTCACCTGGCTGACCACCGGGGCGAAGTCGGTGGTCCCGAACTTCGCCGGCAGCAGCTCGGTGGTGACCGAGTCGTCGACGGTCTTCGCCGCCGGGCCGACCTGGGACGCCACGCTGACGAAGGCGGCCGGGTCGCTGTGCACGACCACGATCTTCTTCGCGCCCTCCTCGGCGGCCCAGGCGCCGACGGCGGCGCCCTGGTCCTCGTACCCGGTCATGAACCCGAAGAGGCCGTCGCGCGGCGGCTCGTACCAGGACGACAGCCCACCGAGCGGCATCAGGTAGGGCACCTTGGACTGCTCGATGACGAACGGGAAGGTCGCCTCGCCCTGCGCCGTGCCGTTGGCTCCCACGATCGCCACCACGTCGTCGCCGCCGATGAGATCACGGGCGATCTGCACGGTCTGCTGGGCGTCGTAGGCGTTGTCCTTGACGATGAACTCGACCTGCTTGCCGTTGATGCCGCCCTGCTCGTTGAGCATCTTGAAGTAGGCGTCGGCACCGTCCCGCTGCGGGACGCCGGACGCCGCCACCGCGCCGGTGAGCGGGTACCAGGCCCCGATCTTGATGGTGTCGCCGGAGGATCCCGATCCGGAGTCGGAGCTGCCGCAACCGGCGGCGAGCAGCGCGGTGACCAGCACCGTGCCCAGGACTGCGGCGGAACGCCGTGTTCGCATCGTTGTCGTGCCTTTCTGACGGAGCCGGACCTCGACGTCCGGCCTGCTGATTGACGCACGTACTGCCGTCCCGGCGACCGGTTCCCGCGCACCCGGGCCCGGGAACCGACTCCCACGGCCGACGGGTCACGCCGGGTGGACGGATCTCCGCGCCCTCCGGGGAACAACGGGCGACCGGCGGTCGCACCGGGGCGAACCCACCGGGGTTGTCGACGCCACGGCGCGGATCCCTAGTTGAGTTCGGTTCGGGTATTGAACACCCCGGAACGGTCCTGCGACAAGGGGTTCGACGAACGGGATCGATCGGACATCCGGCGCGTGCCCGCCATCGGCGGCGGACCGCCTGCCGGACAGCGACTCTCGACCGGACGCCGGCGATGCAGGCCGATCCGGACGCCGGCCCGGCGGCCGGGCCGTGTCCCGCGCCGGACCACCACCGACACCACCCCCGGACACGGCCGGCCCGCGTGGCCGCCCGCTGTCGGACGACGGGTCTCCCCGGGTGACGGGGCCTTGTGCTCCGCGGCACACCTCACTACTGTCGAACTGAGTTCAGGTCAGCAGCGGAGCGACCGCGCAGGACGCCCGCCGTTGACCGCCCCGCGCCCGACGACGAAGGAGTCAGAGACCGGTGGAGCAGTTCGTCCTGGTGCTGGTGGCGGGTATCGCCAGCGGCGCCGTCTACGGCCTGATGGGTCTGGGTCTGGTCATCATCTTCCGGGCCACCGACGTGGTGAACTTCGCCCTCGCCAGCATGGCGACGATGGCGCTGTACATCGCCTGGAGCGCGACCCGCGCCGGCTGGGGCACGATCACCGCGGTGATCGCCGCGGTCATCGCGGCGGCGCTGATCGGCATCATCGTGCGCGAGGTGGTGATCCGCCCCCTCGGCTCGGGGAACCTGTTCTCCGCACTGGTGATCACGATGGGCGCGTCGCTGATCATCGACAGCCTGATCCACAGCTTCTGGGGCACCCAGCCGACGTCGTTCCCGGCGCTGGTGGAGGGTCAGGTCAGCTTCGGCGACTCGGCCATCGCGGTGCAGAGCCTGCTGACCATCGCGGTCGCGGCGGTGGCCATGGGTGCGGTCGCATTCCTGTTCAAACGGACCACCCTGGGATCGGTGATGCGCGCGGTCGCCGAGTCCTCCGACACCGCCAAGACCCTGGGCGTCAACCCGCAGAAGGTCGCGCGGATCGCCTGGGGCCTGGGCATGGCCCTCGCCGCGCTCGCCGCATGCCTGTACGCGCCCCGCTCCGGGCTGTCCCCGACCGTGCTGGCCGCGCCGCTGTTCCGCGCCTTCGCCGGCATCTTCCTCGGCGGACTGACCAGCATGTACGGCGCGGTCATCGGCGGTGTCACCATCGGCGTTCTCGAGAACCTGGCCGCCACCTACGGTTCCGCGAGTTTCCGGGACACCTTCGTGTTCGCCTTCACCGTGCTGGTGCTGCTGATCCGCCCGCAGGGGTTGTTCGGCGCCAAGACCTTCGAACGGGTGTGACCACCGTGCAGCAGCTGTTCCGCAAGCCCACCTTCCTGCTCTCCGTCCTGGGCGGCCCGCTCGGTGCCCTGGTGCTGATCGGTGCGATCGCCACCGAGGTGGTGCCCACGCACCAGGCCTACTCCGTCGCGCTGTTCGGGGTGTACTCGATCCTGGTGATGTCCGTCGGCCTGCTCGGCGGCTGGGGCGGCGTCTGGTCCGTCGGACACCCCGGCCTGTTCGCCATCGGCGCCTACGTCGCGGCGTACGGCAGCGGCCACGGCTGGCCGCTGGAGGTGGTGGTGCTGGTCGCGGTTGCTCTCACCGCCGCCTGCGGCGGGTTCCTCGGCTTCGCCGGTGCCCGGTTCTCCATCCTGTACATCGCGTTGCTCACCCTGGCCTTCACCCTGGTCACCCTGGAGATCATCAACCGCTGGTCGGACGTCACCGGCGGCGACGAGGGCATCCCGGTGGACGACCTGCGCAGCGTGCTGCTCGGCACGTCGTTCTCGCCGTCCTCGTCCGAGGCGGAGTACCTGACACTGATCACTGCCGGTCTGGTGGTGACCGTCGCGGTGCTGGTCAAGCGCAGTGCGCTGCGGATGCGGTTGGTGGCGGCCAAGTCCCACCCGATCGCGGCGCGCAGCGTCGGCATCGCACCGGAGTCGCAGACGTCTCTCGGGTTCGCCGTCAGCGGCGCCTTCGCCGGGCTGTCCGGCGTCCTGCTCGCGCTGACTACCGGCTTCATCTCCTCCGAGTCCTTCTCCCTGGTGCTGGCGATCAGCATCATCGCGGCGGCGGTGCTGGGCGGGGGCGGCAGCATCGTCGGTGCCCTGGTCGGCGGCGCGTACCTGACCTGGGTGCCGAACCTGTCCGACAGCGTCGGCGTGGACCAGCCGATCGTGCAGGGCGTGGTGCTGATCCTCGCGCTGCTCTTCCTGCCCGGCGGAGTGGTGCCGTTCGCCGGCAAGCTGCTCCGGGCGCTGTGGTCCCGCATCCGGCCGACCGCCGCCGACCACGCCGAGCAGCTGCCGACCGCACCCGCCGACGCGGACCTGCCGGACCCGGATGTCGCGCCGGGCACCGGAGTCGGATCGACACTGCTGGAGGTGGAACATCTCTCGGTGCGTTACGGCGGGCTGAAGGCGCTGGAGGACGCCACCCTGGAGGTCTCCACCGGCGAGGTCGTGGCCATCATCGGACCCAACGGCGCCGGTAAGACCACCATGGTCAACACGCTGTCCGGACTGGTCGGCGGCGGCAAGGTGGACGGCCGGGTGGAGCTGCTGGGCCGCAGCATCCTCGGCGGCCGGGCCACCCGCCGGCGCTCGCTGGGGATCGGCCGGACCTTCCAGCACGCCGAGACCTTCACCGAGCTGACGGTGCTGGAGAACGTGTTGTGCACCCACCGCCGGATCACCCCACAGCGGCGCAGCGAGGCGATCGCCCTGCTCACCGACATGGGACTCGGTGGTGTGCTGCACCGGAAGCCGTCGGAGCTGGCGTTCGGCCTGCAGAAGCAGCTCGACTTCGCCCGGGCCATCGCCGAGCAGCCACAACTGCTGGTGCTGGACGAACCGTTCGGCGGCCTCGATGCCGCCGAGCGCGCGGTGGCCGCCCGGCACCTGCGCCGAGTCGCGGGCGGCGGCGCCGGGGTGCTCATCGTCGACCACGTACTGGACGACCTGTTCGCCGTGGCCGACCGGGTGGTGGCCTTCGACTTCGGCCGCACCATCGGCAGCGGCACGCCCGACACCGTGCTGGACGACCCGCAGGTGCGGGCCAGCTACCTCGGCTCCGCGGGCGGCCATGCCGCTCCCCCGCCGCTGCCGGGCGACCCGGCCCCGGTGATCCGACTCGAGGACGTCGGCCACCGGTTCGGCGGTGTGGTGGCGCTGCGCGACATCGACCTGACCGTGCCCGCCGGCGCGGTGATCGGCGTCGTCGGCGCCAACGGCGCGGGCAAGTCGACCCTGGGCCGGATCCTGCACGGCGAACTGACCGCCACCAGCGGATCCCGGACGACACCGTCCGGGGCGACGCGTATCTCGCTCGTCCCCGAGGGCCGTCACCTGTTCAAGACCCTGTCCCTGCAGGAGAACCTCGAGGTCGCGGCCTATGCCGTCGGCATCCGCGGCACCGAGCTCAAGGAGCGGCTGGCGTCGACGGCAGCCTGGCTGCCGGAGCGGCTGCGCACCAGGATGGACCTGCCCGCCGCGGCGCTGTCCGGTGGCGAGCAGCAGATCCTGGCGATCGCCCGCGGCCTGATGGCCCAGCCCGACGTGCTGATCCTGGACGAACCCGCACTGGGCCTGGCTCCGGCCTGGGTGGACGACGTGTACGGCCGGATCACCGATCTCGCCGCGGACGGGATGACCATCGTGCTGCTCGAGCAGTTGCTCAGCCGGGCGCTGGCGGCCAGTCACCGGGTGGTGGTGCTGACCGACGGGCGGATCACCGCGCGCGGGGACGCCGGCCAGGAGGGCTTCGCGGAGCGGGCCGAGGCCGCGTACTTCGGCGGCCGCCCCGAGGAACTGCTCACCGAGGCGCAGGAGCTCGCGGACCCCGGCACGGGCCGATGACGGCCCGGCCGGCGACGATCCTGGTCACCGGCGCGGCCGGGGGTCTGGGCGCCGCGGTCGCCTCGCTGTTGCGGTCGCAGGGCGACCGGGTGGTCGCCGGCGACCTGACACCGCCGACCGGCCCGGACCCTCTCACCCTCGACGTGACCGACGAGAGTGCCTGGGCAGCAGCTGTCCCGGCGATCCTCGACCGGTACGGCCCGCTCGACGGGCTGGTCCACGCCGCAGGTGTCGCGGCCCGGCGACCGCTGCTCGAGACCACCGTGGCCGAGTTCGAGCGGACGCTCCGGGTGAACACCCTCGGCACCTTCCTGGCGCTCCGGTCGGCACCGGCACTGATGCCGACAGGCGGGTCCGTGGTGACCTTCTCGTCGATCAACGGGTTGATCGGTACCGAGGGGATCGGCGCCTACTGCGCCAGCAAGTTCGCTGTGCGCGGGCTGACCCGGACCGCGGCCGTCGAGTTCGCCGATCTCGGGATCCGGGTCAACACCATCTGTCCCGGTCCGATCGAGACGTCGATGGTGCACGGCTCCTCGTTCGCCGACGTCGACCAGGACGCGTATCTCGCGTCCATCCCGCTGCGCCGGCGCGGCCGGCCGGAGGAGGTCGCCGGCATGGTCCGGTACCTACTGGGCCCGGACGCCGGGTACGTCACCGGCGCCGAGTTCGTCATCGACGGCGGCCTGCTCGGCGGTCGCCGCGTTCCCGACGCCGCCCGGGCCGGGTGAGCCCGGTGTCCCGCGTCGACCGATCCGTCCTGCGGATGGATCCGGACTCACTGGAGACGTACGTACGCTCGCGCCGCTGGGGCCGTCTCGCCACCGTGAGCGCCGACGGGGAACCACATGTCGCTCCGGTCGGCTACGTGGTCTCCGACGGCATCTGGTTCCACGCCCTGGTCGGATCCAGGCGCGGCCGTGACATCTCCCGCGGTTCCCGGTGTTCCCTCTGCATCGACGACGGGCTGGGCGACGGCGAGGGGTACGCCGACCGGCGCGGCGCGGTGCTGTACGGAGGTTGTGAGTTGGTGGCCGCCGACGACCCGCGCATCCCGGAGGTGCGCCGGCTGTTCGCCACGGTCTTCTTCGGCGACCCGGACCGGCGCTTCGAACGCCGCACCCACGCCTGGTACCTGCTGCGGCCGGACCGCACCGCGTCCTGGGACTTCTCCCGCATCCCGCCCGGCACCGACCGGCATGCAGCCGCATCCGTTCCACCGGAACGGACATCACACCCGGTCGTGCCCGCCGGTGGTCCTCCAACAGCACCTCCGGGCCGGGATGCCGACCCGAACTCACTTCGATAGAATTCGGACCGGCATCGGTGCCGGGAACCACCTTCTCGCCACCGGTCCCGATCCTGGCTCGCGATGTCGCCGCCGCGGCACCGGGCCTCCGCCCGTGGAACGGAGCTGTGCGATGCCCGCCGACAGCACCACCCCTGCCTTCGCCCGACCGTTGGACATCGGTCCGCTGCACCTGCGCAACCGCCTGGTGGCCACCGCCCACGGCACCGCGGCTGTCGCGGACGGGATCCCGACGGCCGAGGACGCCCGGTACTGGGGCCGACTGGCCGCCGGGGGTGTGGGCATGGCGATCACCGGCGGCATGTCGGTGGCGAAGGAGTCGACCTACCGCAACCGCTTCCTCACCGAGGCCTGGCGCCCGGAGGCGATCGGCGGCATGGCGGGCCGGGCGGGCGCGATCCGCGCCGGTGGCGCGGTGGCCGTGGCACAGATCTGCCATCTGGGCCGGGAGACCCTGGGGGCGAACCTCTTCCACTCCTTCGTCGGTCCGAGCGACGTGCTCTCCCCCAGGGAGCAGACCTCGACCCGGGTGCTGCGCACCGACGAGGTCCCGGGCATCGTCGAGGCCTTCGTGGCCTCGGCTCGCAACTGCGCCGCCGCCGGCTTCGACGGTGTCGAACTGCACGGTGCCCACGGCTACCTGCTCGCCCAGTTCCTCTCCCGCACGGTGAACACCCGGACCGACCGCTACGGCGGCTCCGCGGCAGGTCGGGTCACCCTGGTCGTCGAGATCATCGAGGGCATCCGGCGGGCTGTTCCGGGACTGCCGGTGGGCCTGCGGGTCTCGGTGGAGAACGACGCCGGCGGCAGCGGTCTGGAGGACTTCGGCGAACTGCTGCCGCTGATCCAGCAGCGCGCACCCTTCGACTACCTGAACCTGACCTACGGCATGCGCGGCTACTACGTGCGGGACATGGCCACCGAGCAACCGTTGCTGCTCGGGCACAGCGCTGCCCTGCGTGACGCGGTCGGTGTTCCGCTGCTGCTGTGCTCGATGTTCCGGGACCCGGCGCAGGTCGAACAGGCGCTGGCGACCGGGGCGGACATGGTGGGGATGGCCCGCCCGTACATCGCCGACCCGGATCTGCCGACCAAGTTCCTGGCCGGTCGCTCCGACGAGGTCCGGCCGTGCGTGTCCTGCAACGAGGACTGCCGGTCCTTCGACCCCACCGCGCTGTGCACGGTGAACCCGGACCTCGCGCCGGCCGGCAGCGACGTCCGCCCGGCGAGCCCGCTGCTCCTGCCACTGGGCCCCACCCGGTCGAACGGCACGCACCCCGGTCGCCGGATTGCGGTGGTCGGCGCCGGCCCGGCCGGAGTGGAGTGCGCGCTGTCCCTGGCCGACCGGGGCTTCGTCCCGGAGCTGTTCGAAGCCGGCGACCGGATCGGCGGCGCGATCGCGGTGGCGGCCGGCACGGTGTCGCGGCACGGCTGGCAGCGCCTGCTGCGCTTCTACGACGCCGGGCTCCGCCGCAGCGACATCCCGGTCCGGTACCGAACCACCGTGGCACCGGCGGATCTCGAGGGGTTCGACGCGGTGGTACTGGCCTGCGGCGCCGCGGAGGACGGTCCGGTGACGCAGCCGGGTGCGATCCCGGCCTCGTCCTCGACCGACTACCTCGCCGACCCGCCGATGGTGGCGGGCACCGTGCTGATCCAGGACGACGGATTCGGCTGGTGGCCGACCGTCAGCGCGGTGGAGGCCGCGCTGGATCGCGGGGCGTCGTCCGTCGTCCTGCTCACCCCCGGAGGTTCCTTCGCCGGCAGCATCCCGCCGGAGTCCCGGCTGCAGTTGATGGAGCGGTTGCGTGGGCGACCGCTCGACATCCGGCCGCTCACCGCCGTTGTCGGTACCACCGGCGACGGGGTCGTGGTGCGGCACACCCTCACCGGTGCGGAGCAGCCGCTGGCCGGGGACCTGCTGGTGGCGATCGGGCGGCGCCGGCCACGGGATCTGCCGACACCCGCCGGGATCCC
Source organism: Nakamurella alba (assembly GCF_009707545.1). Taxonomy (NCBI): domain Bacteria; kingdom Bacillati; phylum Actinomycetota; class Actinomycetes; order Nakamurellales; family Nakamurellaceae; genus Nakamurella; species Nakamurella alba. Next base: position 70,771 of record NZ_WLYK01000017.1, read on the forward strand.
GACGTGGGTGATCGGTGATGCCGTCGCACCGCGCCGGGTGTCGAACGCCATCGCCGAGGGACGGGCCGCGGCGGCCACGGTCGCCCGGGCAATCGCGGTGCCGGCCCTGGTCTGACGCCGGGCCGGCGCCGTAGCACGTCGACGACGCCGGCCGTCGTCACGGCCGCCGGAGCTCAGGCCGGACCGAAACGCTCCCGGGTCGGCTGGACCCCGGCCGCCACCGCGTCCCACGCGTCCGCGGGCACACCGAGGCCGCGCAGCGACGGCTTGTCCACCCGCAGAGCGACGTTGCGCGGCAACGTGTCCCGCACCACCAGGTAGCGGGGCACGGCGAAGTAGGACAGCCGCTGCACGAGCCGGCGATGGATGTCCGGGGCGTCGCTGCCCGGCCGTACGGCGAGGTAGGCGAGCACCTCCTCCTCCATCTCCGCCGCCACCCCGATGACCGCCGCCTCGGTCACCTCCGGCAGGTCGAGCAGTTCGCGCTCCACCTCGGCCGCGGACACGAACTCGCCGCGCCGCCGGATGGCGTCCTTGACCCGGTCGACCAGCCGGTGGTCACCGGCCGCGGTGCGCACGAACACGTCGCCGGTGTGGAACCAGCCGTTGCGCCAGACCCGGGCAGTGGCCGCGGCATCGTGCAGGTAGCCCGGTGTGATCACCCACGGCAGGTCGTGTCGCACCACCAGCTCACCGGGGGTGCCGGGCGGCACCTCCACGTCGTGCTCGTCGACGATCCGGGCATGGTAGCCGGGATCGGCCGGAGCACCCAGCGATCCCACCTCCGTCGGATCCAGAACGGTGAAGACACAGCTCATCTCGGTCATCCCGTACACCATGTACACCGAGATGCCGAACCGGCGGGCGAAGTCCTGGTAGCCGGGGAACAGCGGGGCAAGCAGCGCCAGCCGCAACGGGTTGTCGGCATCATCGGGCCGCTCCGGCTGCTTGTGCAGGAACAGGGACATCGCCGAATGCAGCCAGGCGACGGTGCACCCGTGCCGGCGCACCGTGTCCCAGAACCGGCTCACGCTGAACCCGGTGTCGACCAGGAACGAGGCGCCCAGCTGGATCATCGAGTAGACGGGGGTGTCGGCGCCGCCGTGGAACAGCGGCGCACACACGTGGAACCGATCGGCGGCACCGACACCGACCATCCGGAAGCTGCTCTCGGTGTACCGGTCGTACTGGGCGTAGGTGCGCCGCACCGCCTTCGACGCCCCGGTGGTGCCCGAGGTCATCAGCACGGCGCACTCGTCCCACGGCTCCAGCGGCGGATCCAGCACCGGCCGGGCCGCACCGTTCACCGTCGCCACCTCGGTCCACGACGAGACCGGCCACGGCAACGGGACTTCCGGCGCGGTCCCGCCCACCAGTACGACGTGCCGGAGGTGCGGCAGCGTGACCGGATCCAGCTGCGCCAGCCGCTCGGCCAGGTCGGCGTGGACCACCAGCACCGATGCCCGGGTCAGCTCGAGCGCGTGGTGCAGCTGCGGTGTGCGGTAGGCGGTGTTGAGCGGGGCGTAGACCGCCCCGAGGGCACAGGTCGCGGTCCAGGACAGGATCGCCTCCGGCCCGTTCGGCAGGCACGAGGCCAGGTACTCCCCGCGCGCCAGTCCGGTCACCTCCGCGAGCCGGTGGGCCAGCCCCCAGGTCCGCGCCGCCGTCTCCGCGTAGCTCCAGGTGGTGCCGTCGGTGAACACCGCGCACGGGGCCTCGGGGGTGCGCGCCTGCAGGGCCGCCAGCACCTCCGGCAGCACGGACTCCGCCCTGGTCGGGAATCTCACCTCCCGCAGGTCGAGTGGGCCGGACGGCGGGATCGGCCGGTCGGCGGCCGGGACCTGTTCCACGTGCGTACTCCTCCACGACGTCGCCATTGAACTCAGTTCAATTCAATCATCGCGGGCCGGGTCGCGCCAGCCTCCGGGACCCGACCCATGGGTGACACGCAACGAAACGGACACGCGGGGATGCGACACTGAGGTAATGCTCACCTACCCACTCGCGGCGGCGAGGCGATGACCACCACCGGTCTGGACAGTCCCCGCCCCGCGGCCCCGGGGGTCGACCCCGCGGCACCGAAGCGCTCGCTGGTCGAGGGCACCGCGAACCGGCTGGTCGTCTGCCTGGTCGCCCTCGTCGTGCTGGTGCTGCTCGGGTTCGCCAGCCTGTTCGTCGGCTCCGGCGAGATCCCCGCGTCGGTGGTCTGGGAGGCGCTGCGCGGTGACCGCACCGACACCCTGGCCCTGTTGGTCACCGACTACCGGATCCCGCGGGCGATGATCGCGGTGCTGGTCGGTTGTGCGCTCGGCGTGGGCGGCGCACTGATCCAGGCGATCACCCGGAACCCGCTCGCCGATCCCGGCCTGCTCGGTGTCAACTCCGGCTCGTTCTTCGCGGTGGTGCTGTCGGTGACCATCTCCGGCACCGCCAACCTGTCCTCGTACGTCTGGTGGTCCTTCCTCGGCGCAGCGGTGGCCGCCGTGTCGGTCTACGTGATCGGCTCCCGCGGCAGCGGCGCCACCCCGGTGAAGCTGGTGCTGGCCGGCCTTGCGTTCGGCGCCGTGCTGAACGGCATCACCTACGCCGTGACGTTCCTCGACCCCGACGTCTTCGACAAGATCCGGTTCTGGCAGTCCGGCTCGCTGCAGGGCCGGCAGATCGACACCTTCTGGTGGGCACTGCCGTTCGTGGTGGTCGGTGTGCTCACCGCGGTGCTGCTGTCCCGGTCGCTCAACGCGCTCGCCCTGGGCGAGGACCTGGCGAAATCGCTGGGCGTGCACCTGTTCCGCACCCGGGCGATCGCGATGGGCGCCCTCACTCTGCTCTGCGGCGCGGCGACCGCGGCCGTGGGCCCGATCGCCTTCCTCGGTCTGATGGTCCCCTACCTGGCCCGGGTGGTCGCCCGGTCCGACCAGCGCTGGATCGTCCCGCTGTCCGCCCTCTTCGGCCCGGTCATCTTCCTCGGCGCCGACGTGCTCGGTCGCGTGCTGGTGCCGTCGGAGATGCCGGTCGGCGTGGTCGTGGCCTTTCTCGGCGCACCGGTCCTGGTCGCCGTCGTCCGCACCCGGAAGAAGAGTGGCCTGTGAGCGCCGACCTCGTGAAGAGCCCCGGCACGTCGCCGGATCCCGCGCCGGCCGAGGCACCGCCCCGGTCGCTGCGCCCGGCGCTCCGACTCGGACCGGAGATCAGCTTCCCGGTGCACGTGCGCTCGCTGGTGGTGTTCCTGGCCCTGCTCGTGATCACCGTGGTGGTCGCCGGCTGGGCGATGACTCTCGGGACGATCGACGTCCCCGTCGGCACGCTGATCCAGGCCGTCTTCGGCAGCGGCGAGGACGGCATCGTCCGGCTGATCCAGAACTGGCGGCTGCCCCGGGTGGTGATCGCCATCGTCGGTGGCGCCTCGCTCGGCATCGCCGGGGCGATCTTCCAGTCGCTGACCCGCAACCCGCTGGGCAGCCCGGACATCATCGGCTTCAACAACGGCGCCTACTCGGGCGCACTGATCGCGATCCTGGTGCTGAACACCGGGCGCACCGGCTCCACCATCGGCGCGCTCATCGGCGGCATCGTCGCGGCGGCGATCGTGGTCGGGCTGGCCACCCGGGGCGGCGGCCTGCAGGGCATGCGGCTCATCGTGGTCGGCATCGCGATCAGTGCCGTCCTGGCCTCGCTCAACGTCTATCTCATCCTGCGCGCCGACCTGGAGACCGCGATGGCGGCGGCCGCCTGGGGCATGGGCATCTTCGACACCATCACCTGGTCCCAGGTGCTGCCGATCGTGATCGCGCTGGTGGTCCTCGTCCCGGTGCTCTGCGGGTTCGCCCGTTCGCTGCGGCTGCTGGAGCTCGGCGACGACTCCGCCGCCGGCCTGGGCCTCAACGCCAACCGGACGCGGCTGATCCTCATCGTGGTCGGTGTCGGGTTCACCGCGGCGGTCACCGCCGCGGCCGGCCCGATCCTGTTCGTCGCGCTCGCCGCCCCGCAGCTGGCCCGCCGGCTGACCGGCTCGGCCGGCATCCCGCTCGCCGCCTCGGCCGCGATGGGCGCGCTCCTCCTGCTCGTCTCCGACGTCGCCGCGCAGCAGCTGCTCGCCCCCAAGCAGCTGCCGGTCGGCGTCATCACCCTCACCCTCGGCGGCGCCTACCTCATCGGCCTGCTCATCGCCCAGTCCCGGAAGGCCTGAGAAGAAGTGACCATCACCCCCACCCTGCCGGACACCGCCCTGGGCGCACGCGGCCTCCGCGTCGGCTACGAGGGCCGGACCGTCATCCAGGAACTCGACATCGCCATCCCGGACGACTCCTTCACGGTGATCGTCGGACCGAACGCCTGCGGTAAGTCGACCCTTCTGCGCACGCTGGCCCGGCTGCTCAGGCCGACCGCCGGCACCGTCCTGCTGGACGGGGCCGACATCGCCAAGCAGCCGTCGAAGGAAGTGGCCCGACGGCTCGGCCTGCTGCCGCAGAGTTCCGTGGTTCCGGACGGCATCTCGGTGATCGATCTGGTCTCGCGCGGCCGGCATCCGCACCAGAACTTCCTGCGCCAGTGGTCGGAGGCGGACGAGAAGGCGGTCCGCGAGGCGATGGAGGCCACCCGGGTCGACGGGCTGGCCGACCGGAAGGTCGACGAGCTGTCCGGCGGTCAGCGCCAGCGGGTCTGGGTGGCCATGGCGCTGGCCCAGGAGACCCCGCTGCTGCTCCTCGACGAGCCCACGACCTACCTCGACATCACCCACCAGATCGAGCTTCTCGACCTCTGCGTGCGCCTGAACCGGGAGAGCGGGCGCACCCTGGTCGCCGTGCTGCACGACCTCAACCAGGCAGCCCGGTACGCCACCCACCTGATCGCCATGCGGGCCGGGCACGTCATCGCCCAGGGCACGCCCGCCGAGGTGGTGACCGCCGAACTGGTGCAGGAGGTGTTCGACCTGCGGTGCCGGATCATCGACGACCCGGAGAGCCACACCCCGCTGGTCGTGCCGCTGGTGACGCACCACTGACCGAGCCGCCCGAGCCCGGCACCGTTGCGCGCTGCGCGTCCTGTTGTGCCGAAGGCAACAAGCGGACAGCAGAAACGTAACGGAGTTGTGGTCTGCGCGAACGGGTTTTGAGGATAGCCTGACCTCACCTGTGGGGATGGGCGCCGCGTTGCGCCTGCGCGCCCGCACCGATCCGAGAGGGAGTCATGCACCGTCTGACCCGTACCTTCGCCGCGGCCGTCGCGGCCGTGGCCACGCTGGGGCTGGCCGCCTGTTCGTCCGGCTCCGATGCCGGCACGAGCTCGACGGCCGCGACCACCGCCGCCACCTCCGCCGCGTCGTCCGCGACCTCCGCGGCGCCGTCGTCCGATTCAGCGACCAGCGCGGCCGGCAGCTCCACCTCGGCGAGCTCCGCCGCCTCCGGTCCGGTCACCGTGACCGACCAGTTCGGCACCGTCACCGTCCCCGAGCTGCCGGCCGACGCCAAGGTCGTCGCCCTCGGCTGGTCGGACGCGGAGATGGCGCTGGCGCTGGGCGTCGTCCCGGTCGCGGTCTACGACTGGCAGGGCTTCGGCGAGGCGAACAAGGGCGTCGGCCCGTGGGCCACCTCGCTGTTCGGCGACGTCACCCCGGAGATCATCACCCGCGGCGACCAGACCCTGAACTACGAGCAGATCCTGGCCCTGTCGCCGGATCTCATCCTCAACACCCGCTCCTCGGGTGACGAGGCCGAGTACGAGCGGCTGTCCGAGATCGCCCCGACCGTGGGCGCCCCGGCCGGCACCGCCGCCTTCGCCACCGCGTGGGACGACCAGATGACCCAGGTCGCCACCGCGCTGGGCAAGGCGTCCGAAGGCGAGACCATCGTCGCCGACGTCAAGCAGCAGATCGCCGACGTCGCCGCCGAGAACCCGGACTTCGAGGGCAAGACCATCGTCTCCGCGTCCAAGTTCGGTGACGCCTACGGCGCCTACCTCGCCGGTGACGGCCGCTTCGACCTGCTGGCCGACCTCGGCTTCGTGCAGAACCCGGCCGTGCTGGACCTCGAGGCCTCCGGCTTCTACGCCGCCGTCAGCGCCGAGCAGGTCACCGCGTTCGACGCGGACGTCGCGGTCGTCGTGCCGATCGGCTTCACCCTGGCCGAGACCGAGGCCGACCCGCTGCTGCAGAGCCTGACCGTCACCAAGGACGGCCGCGAGATCATCGTCGACCCGGCGGGCGAGCTGTCCGGCGCGTACAGCGCCGCCAGCGTGCTGAGCATCCCGGTGGTGCTCGAGCAGCTGACCCCGCAGCTGGTCACCGCGGTCGGCAAGCTCTGACCTGACCTCCCGTTCCACCCGACAGGGCCCGGCATCCTTCGCGGATGCCGGGCCCTGTTGCCGTCCGGACGGGGACCGCACCGGCAGCGCACCTGCCCGGAACTACGCTGGGCGGGTGGAACCCGGACGACGACGTGCGATCCCGCACGCCCGCCGTCCGGCCGCCGCGGTCGCACTGCTGGCCGTTCTGCTGCTGCTCCCGGCCTGCACCGGGGGCGGCACGTCCAGCGGATCGACCGGCACCGTCTCGCTGACCGCCGGCCCGCCCCCGACCAGCGCGAGTGCGAGCGCCACCCCGACACCGACCACCACCGTGCCCACCCCGACCCCGGTGACGCCCGACGGGCTGCTGACCGGGCCGGGGATCTCCGACACCACCATCTCGCTCGGCCTGCTGGTCGATCCCGATCGGGACCGCGGGTTCTCGGACGGGCTGCTGCTGTGGGCGCGGACGGTCAACGCCACCGGTGGGATCTGCGGCCGGAAGATCGAGTGGCGCACGTCGCCGTCCATCGGGCAGCTGGCGCAGTACGACGACCTGGCCCGCTCGGTGGCCGGCATGGTGGCGCTGCCGGTCGGCACCGCCCGCACCGCGCTGGCCGCCTCCGCCGAGTCCGACGGGATGACCGTGCTGACCGGGTCCGGCACCTCCGCCGAACTGGGCACCGGGCTGGTGCCGCTGGGCGCGACCGACGACATCAAGGCCATCAACGCGCTGTCCTACCTGCAGGGCACCGGGGTGATCGAGTCGGGCAGCACCGTCGGTGTGCTCAGCGACGGCACCCCGGGTGCACTGAACGCACTGGCCGGCGCCCGCTGGTGGGCGGACCGGCAGGGCCTGGTGCTGGACGTCCGGACCGGAGCCGCGACCGGTGACTGGGACGGGGCGCGGGCCGTGCTCGCACTGACCTCGCCGACCGAGGTCGCGTCGCTGCTCGCCGCGACCGCCGCTGACGTCACGGTGATCACCGATCTGGACGGTTACGAGCCCACGCTGTGGACCGCGGCCGACGGAGACCGGCTGTTGGTCGACCTGATCACCCCGGCCTTCGGCTCCGACCATCCCGCTGCCGCGGCCGTGGCCCGGGCCTACAGCGAGTCCAGCCGGCTGCCGCCCGGTCCCCGGCTGCTCGCCGGTTACGCCGTGGGCAACGGCTGGGCCCGGCTGCTCGGCCAGGCCTGCACGTCCCTGGACCTGACGCGGACCGGGATCGCCGGAGCCGCGGTCACCGTCGGGCCGGCGTCGGTGGACTCGTTGTTCGGCCCGTCCGATCCGGCCGAGGTGGTGCAGGACGGCCTGCCCGCCACCCGGGTGTCCTCGATGGCGGTCGCCGATCCGTCCGCCCCGGCCGGCCTGCGGCCGCTGGTCTGGCTGCAGGCGGCGGAGGGGATCACCGACTACGTCCCCGGTGCGGCGAACTGACCGCACCCGACCCTGCTCGCCGACGGCGGGGGTCGACCCGTCGGACCGGCTGATCCACCGGCAGCGGAGCGGATGAACGGCCGGCCCGGTGGACCACCGGGACGGCAGGCGGATCAGCGCGCTGCGCGGACCGCTCCCGGGCCGTCGGCCACCGTCTCACCGGGCTCCGCCCCGGCGTCCGGCGGGCTGTCCGGCAGGCCGTGCAGGGCGAACACCCTGGTGTCCAGGAAGGTGCTGATGCCGCGTACCGACCCGTCGCGCACGTCGAGAACCTGCAGGCCCCAAGGGAAATAGCTGCCGTCGGCGGCGAGCCGGTACTGCGCGAACGCCGGCTGGCCGTTGGCGACCGTGCGGATCAGCCTCGATCCCCGGCATTCGGCACCCGGCCCGAGCATCCAGGCCACGACGTCCTGCGGTCCGCTCAGCCACATCTCGTACGGCGGCATGTTCTGCAGCACGTCCTCGTGCAGCAGGCTGACGAAACTCTGCATGTCGTACCGTTCGAAGGCGTCGACATACCGGTCCAGCAGCGCGGTCTGCGCGCTGTCCAGCTCGTCGAAGATCTCCGCCGCCGGACCGGAGCCACCGACCTCGGCACCGGCGTCGGCCACCGATCCCTCCGCCCGCCGTTCCGCGAGCGCAGCATGGGCCCGCTGCAGCGCGCTGTTCACCGATGCGACCGTGGTGTCGAGCAGCTCGGCGACCTCGGCGGCCTTCCAGCGCAGCACGTCCCGCAGCACCAGCACCGCCCGCTGCCGGGCCGGCAGGTACTGCAGTGCGGCGACGAAGGCCAGCCGGACGGACTCCCGGCGGACGATCACCTCTGCCGGGTCGGCGACCGCGTCCCCCGCGGGAAACAGCCAGCCGTCCGGCATCGGCTCGAGCCACTCCTCGGCGGCGCGGCTGCCGGCCAGCGAGGCCTCGATCGGCTGCCAGGAGGTCCCGGACAGGTCGTAGGGGCGGGCCCGCCGGGAGCGGGAGCCGATCAGGTCGAGGCAGACGTTGGTGGCGATCCGGTAGAGCCAGGTACGCATCGACGCCCGGCCCTCGAAGGAGTCACGCGACTTCCAGGCCCGTACCAGCGCGTCCTGGACCGCGTCCTCGGCGTCGAAGGCGGAGCCGAGCATCCGGTAGCAGTAGCCGAGCAGCTCCGTGCGGTAGTGCTCGGGATCGACCTCCGTACCGGGGTCCACCGTGACCGTCAACTCCGCCTCCTCGCTTCCGGGTCCGACCTTCTCACAGCGCTCCGACAGTCGGGTGAGTTCCCGGCCACGGATCCGCCGACGCGGCCCGGGTTCAACTGCGGCCGGCCACCGGCGCCGGGACGCACCCGGTCGAGGAAAGCGCCGGGCGCGTCAGACCCGGCCGAGCACCAGATCCGTCGCCAACGACCGCACCAGTGCGGAGCGCGGGTCGAAGGGGACGGAGCGCCGACGGCCGGGGGCGATGATCGCGAAGAGGCCGTCGACGTTGCGGACCAGCGAGCGCACGGTGTCCGGCGCCGGGGCGGCGCCGACCGGCTGCGCCCACTCGAGCGCGGCGAGACCCGCGGCGAGTGCGGTCGGATCGGGCCCGTGGCCACCCGCGACCAGCAGCAGGTGCAGCAGCGAGGCATCCGCCACCGCCCGGCCGCCCAGCCCGGCCGGATCGGCGGTCAGTACGGCGGTGCGCAGCTGCTCCGGCCCGGCAGCGGCGGTCGCACCGGCGGTCGTGAGGACCAGCCGATCGCGGTGCCGGCGGATCAACCCCAGATCACGCAGCACCTCGCGGAACTGTCGGACCCGCAGCTGCAGATCCTCGTCGGCGGAATTCCACAGCACAGGCAGATGCGCGACCAGCGCGGCGATCTCGACCGGATCCAGCCCGCCGCCGGTGGCCAGCGGCAGCCCGTCGGACCCGCAGTGCCCGAGGAACCACAGCACGGGCGCCAACCCGTCCGCCAGCTCCTCCGGAGTCGGGCACAGGGTCCGGTCGATCCGGGCGGCGGCGGCGACGAAGACGGCCCGTGGGCCGGCGGGTATCAGGTCGATCAGGGCGGCCAGCTCGGGGCGCAGGTCGTCGGGCAGCTCCGCGGATCCGGGCAGCGCCACTTCCAGTTGCTCGATGACCGCCTGCACGTCGTCGTCCGACAGCGCGGCCAACGGGTCCGCCACCCGCAGGTCGTCGACGACCGGATCCTCGCGCGGGAGGTCGGCAGCGGTCAGTTGCTCGGACATCCCACTACTTCACCACAGATATCCGAAATGCCGGAAGGGCGGCCCCACTTCCGTGGGACCGCCCGGCGGACCACGGCGACGCCCATGGCCTCCCACTCGACGACCAGCCCTGCCTGGCAGTCCGGCGCAGGTCAGACGAGCCCCAGCACCACATCGGTGAGCAGTGCCCGGACCACCGGGTCCGACGGATCGGGCTGCCACCCGCGGACCGGCTTCCGGCTCAGCTCGGCGAGCAGTCGGCGGGCCGGGTCCCAGATGTCGTCCACCGTCTGTGGGCGAATCGGCCCGGCGCCCTCGCTCCATCCCATCGACGTGAGCGCCCTGGCCACCACCTCCGCGGCCGACCCGTCCGACCGATCCGGACCGACGAGAAGCAGCGCGCGCAACAGGATCCCGAGGACCTCCGGCTCCGAGGGCGAGAGGGACGCGAGCTTGTCGCCCAGGACCCTCCACAGGCGCTCCGGATCGGTGGCTCCCTTGCCGGCCTTCGTCAGGATCAACTTGCCCTTGAACTTCCGCACCAGTCCGAGCCGGGTCAGGAGTCCGCGGAAGATGTGGACGGGCGGGGTCAGGTCCTCCCGGTTCTTCTTGCCGATCCACTCGGCTGCGGTGGGCAGGAGTGCCGCGACTTCCTCGACGACGACCGGCGGCAACCATCCCGCCGTCGTGAGCTGCAGTCCGTTCGGCCTGCAGCGGTCCAGCAGGTGCAGGAACGGCCGCAACCGATCGGCAACCTCGGCAGGATCGGGGCGGAGGTCCGGATCCAACCCGAGGCCGGCCTCGACGAACACACCGACCAGGGAGGGGTCCATCCGCCGGAACGAGAGTTCCAACTCCGTCCGGAGCCGTGGTCGGTCGGCGTCGTCGATGATCTCGTCGATCGCGGCGTTCACCATCTCGACGTCGAAGGCGGCGGGATCATCCAGCAGGGTGGCCAGCTCGTCGCCGTCCCGGACGCTGCCGCAGTCCTCCGGCGGGCCCGCCCGCCGGCCGGTGATGCAGCGCGCCCGCGGCTGATCGGTGATCGGGACGATCGCCTCCAGCCTGATCGACAGGTCCCAGTGGTCGCCGTAGTCGTACACGTACTGCAGGACGTCGCCGGGCACCGACATGGTCTCGTCCAGCCGGACGTCGCGATCCAGCAGGCCGTCGGGCTCGTCGTCGGAGTGCTCGGCATCCTCCTCGCAGACGAAGACCTGGGCGTCCCAGGCGAACGGGTCGCCGCCGATGGAGAACCGGTGCAGGTGGTAATCCCACCACCCGAAGCAGGCCTGGATGATCTGGTGCACGGTCGCCAGTTCGAGGTCGGAGCTCAGCTCCAGCCGCCGCCAGATGGGCGGGGTGGCTCCCTTCAGGTCCACCCGCACCCGAAGGATCACCGGGGACGACCGGCGGGGCCTTCTCAGGTCCGGCCGGGGTGGCGGTGTGAACCCGTACAGACCCCTGCCGCCGGACGGCGGTGGCGCGCCCGGACCGACGACGGAGATGCCGAACTGGGCCATCAGCTCCTGCAGTTCGAGCGGCGACATGTTCGCGATCGCGTCCGACAGCCCGTCCGGTAGGTCTGGCCCGACCGGATTCTTCCTCGCCATGCGATGAGCCTACGAAGCATCCGGAGATGCCACGAGGGCGGCCCGCCGAAGCGGACCGCCCTCGTGATCGTGCGTGGAGCCTGATCCTCTGTGGGATCAGAAGTCCATGTCACCGCCGGGGCCGGCCGGGGCGGCCGGGGCCTTCTCCGGCTTGTCGGCAACGACGGCCTCGGTGGTCAGGAACAGCGCGGCGATCGACGCGGCGTTCTGCAGCGCCGAGCGGGTGACCTTGGCCGGATCGATGATGCCGGCCTTGACCAGGTCCTTGTACTCGCCGGTGGCGGCGTCCAGACCCTCGCCCGAGGGCAGGTTCTTGACCTTCTCCGCCACGACGCCACCCTCGAGACCGGCGTTGACCGCGATCTGCTTCAGCGGCGCCTCGACGGCGACCTTGACGATGTTGGCACCGGTGGCCTCGTCACCCGAGAGCTCCAGGGTGGCGAACGCCTTGGTGGCGGCCTGCAGCAGACCGACGCCACCGCCGGCGACGATGCCCTCCTCGACCGCGGCCTTGGCGTTACGCACGGCATCCTCGATGCGGTGCTTGCGCTCCTTGAGCTCCACCTCGGTGGCAGCCCCGGCCTTGATCACCGCGACGCCGCCGGCCAGCTTGGCCAGCCGCTCCTGCAGCTTCTCGCGGTCGTAGTCCGAGTCGGACTTGTCGATCTCGGCGCGGATCTGGGAGACCCGGCCGGCGATCTGCTCGGCGTCGCCGCCGCCGTCCACGATGGTGGTCTCGTCCTTGGTGACGATGACCTTGTGGGCGGTGCCCAGCAGCGCGACATCGGTGTTCTCGAGCTTGAGGCCGACGTCCTCGGAGATGACCTGGCCACCGGTCAGGATCGCGATGTCCTGCAGCATGGCCTTGCGGCGGTCACCGAAGCCCGGGGCCTTGACGGCGACGGACTTGAAGGTGCCACGGATCTTGTTGACGACCAGGGTCGCCAGGGCCTCGCCCTCGACGTCCTCGGCGATGATCAGCAGCGGCTTGCCGGACTGCATGATCTTCTCGAGGATCGGCAGCAGGTCCTTGATCGCGGAGATCTTGGAGCCGTAGAGCAGGATGTAGGGATCCTCCAGCACGGCCTCCTGACGCTCGGCGTCGGTGGCGAAGTACAGCGAGGTGTAACCCTTGTCGAAGCGCATGCCCTCGGTGAGCTCGAGCTCCAGGCCGAAGGCGTTGCTCTCCTCGACGGTGATGACGCCTTCCTTGCCGACCTTGTCCATCGCCTCGGCGATGAGCTCGCCGATCGAGGTGTCCGCGGCGGAGATCGAGGCGGTGGCCGCGATCTGCTCCTTGGTCTCGATCTCGACGGCGTCGGACAGCAGCTGGCCGGAGATGGCCTCGACGGCCTTCTCGATGCCGCGCTTCAGGCCGAGCGGGTTGGCGCCGGCGGCCACGTTGCGCAGTCCCTCGCGGACGAGGGCCTGGGCCAGGACGGTCGCGGTGGTGGTGCCGTCACCGGCAACATCATCGGTCTTCTTGGCAACTTCCTTGACGAGCTCGGCACCGATCTTCTCGTACGGATCGTCGAGCTCGATCTCCTTGGCGATCGACACACCATCGTTGGTGATGGTGGGAGCGCCCCACTTCTTCTCCAGGACGACGTTGCGGCCGCGCGGCCCCAGCGTCACCTTGACGGCGTCGGCGAGGGTGTTCATCCCGCGCTCGAGACCGCGACGCGCTTCCTCGTTGAAAGCGATCAGCTTGGCCATGAGGTGTGAATCCTCCAGATTCGCCTGCGCGGAGTCCCGGATCTCGTCCGGGCACGCAGTGACAGCGTGGCTAGTGGATGCGGCCGTGTCGACGCCCGCGACGGACGGACCCGTTCCGGTGCGTTCCCTGCCCGCCCGTGACCGTGCCCTCGTCTCGACGACCTGGCACTCAGGCTACCCGAGTGCCAACCCAGGTTTAGCACTCACCCAGGGCGAGTGCAAGAAATCTGCCCGCCTGCACATGCCTCCCCCATGTCCCCCGCACCCCCGACCCGCGAGGATCTTCTTCGCAGGCGCGTGTGATCGTGTCGCGTTTGGTACTGGTGGGACGGTTGTCGCCACTTTCCTACGCGCAGGCGAACTTGATCCTCGCGCTGGGGCGGGGGTGGGGCGGGGTCAGCGGGCGGTGGTGACGAAGGGGTCGGGCAGGCCGGACACGGAAGGCAGGCCGGTCTCCGGGATGAGCTCGCTGGGCAGGGTGAAGGTGCTGCCGCCGCCGGTGGGCACCGGGGGGACGGTGGGCCGGTTGCTCTCCTGGGTGGTGGTCCCCGGCGCGGGCGACACCGCGGGCCGTGACTCCTGGTTCCCGCCGGACGGTGTCGAGGACGTCTGCACGGCGGGCGGCGCCGGGGTCTGCGTGTCCGAACCGGAGTTCCGCACCACCAGCACCACGACCACGGCGGCGATCACCACCAGCGCGGCGGCGCCGGCGATCCACGGCCACGACCTCTTCGTCCCGTCCAGCCGGTGGCTGGTCGGCCGGACGCCGTCCCCGGACGCGGTCCCGGGGATCTGATAGGCGGCCGCCGGGATCTGCCGGGCGGCCGGGTCCTCCCCCACCCGGTACCCGGCAACCGGGTGCGGTCCGGCCGGGGGCGGCGGCACGGAGTGCTGCACCAGACCGGGCACCGGCACCGCGGAGGACCCCGGGGCCGGCTGCACCGCGCCGAACATCTGGGTGTCAGGTCCCGTGGAGATCGGCAGGTCGACACCGACGCCCGCACCGGGAGCGGGCGGCGCCGGGGCGGCGGGCACCGAGGACAGCGCCTTGCGGGCCGCGGCCAGCAGGTCGGCGCTGCTGGGGTAGCGGGCCGCCGGGTCCATCGCCATACCGCGGGCGATCACCCGGTCGATCGCCGGCGGCAGCCCGGTCAGCGCGGACAGCGACGGCACCTGCCCGGACAGGTGCCCGGTGATGACGGCGCGGACGTCGCCGACGAACGGCGCCCGCCCGGCGAGCGCGGTGAAGAGCATGCAGGTCAGCGAGTAGGAGTCGGCGGCAGGCAGGATCTCCTCGCCGCGCAGGTGCTCCGGCGAGGCGTAGGTCGGCGAGCCCAGGAAGTCCCCGGATCCGGTGCGGCTGCCGATGGTGTCGCGCCGGGTCAGCCCGAAGTCGGCCAGGTAGACGTGCTCGGTCCCGGCCGACTCGTTGCGGGTGATCAGCACGTTGGCCGGCTTCACGTCGAGGTGCACCAGCCCGCGGTCGTGCAGCATGTCCAAGGCCGCGCCGACCTGGCCGAGCAGGGCCAGCACCCGGCGCTCCGGCAACGGGCCGTTCACCAGCTCCCGGGCCAGGTCCGTCCCGTCGACCAGCCGCATCCCGATGTACAGGTGTCCCTCTGCCTGCCCGAAGTCGTACAGCGGCACCACGTTCACGTGGTCGATCGCCGACGCGGCGCGCGCCTCCTCGACGAACCGGGCCCGGAACTCCGGATCGGAGGACAGGTGCTCGCTCATCACCTTCAGCGCCACCGGCCGGTCCAGCCGGGTGTCCAACGCGCGGTAGACCACGCTCATCCCGCCGCGGCCGAGGATCTCCTCCACGCGGTAGTGGGCGAGGCTCCTCCCCGACAGATCGTCCGACACGAGCCCAACCCTAGAGGGATCACGCCTGTCACCCGGGCGGAAACGATCACCTCACGATCCGGGTCACTCCGCGGTGGCACCGGCCGAGCGCGCCGTGGCATCCGGGTTCTAGGTTGGTGCCCATGCCCACCCCGGTGGAACTGCGGCTGCTGACCGGACCGAACGTCTACTTCACCCGCCCTGCGGTGAAGCTGACCCTGGATGCCTCCGGCGTGCTGGAGGCGGACCCGGCCCGGGTCGTCGGCTGGCAACGCGCGCTGCGCACCCCGGACCACGCGGTCGGGCTGCCCGGCTCCCCCACCCGGGCGGTCGCCGCCGCGGAGCTCGCCGCGGCGCTGGTGCGACGGGCCGGGTACCGGCTCGGGCTGCGGGTGGCGGCGATCGCCACCCCGGCCGACGACAACACCGTGGTGGTGGCCTTCCCGTTCCGGCGGCGCGGCATCGGCGAGGCCTTCGGCGAGGAGGTGGCCGCCGCCTACCGCGCGGTGACCGTCGACGGCGCCACTCCGTCGGCCGCGCTTGCCGGCATCAAGGAGCGGGTGACCGGGCGCGAACCCGGCGAGCCGGTGCGGCCGCTGCGCCCGCGCATCCCGGTCATAGCGGTGACCGGTACCAACGGCAAGACCACCACCACCCGGCTGATCGCCCACCTGATGCGGGCCGACGGCCGGGTCCCGGGCTGGTCGTCGACGGACGGCATCGTGATCGACGGCGAGACGGTGGAGACCGGCGACTGGTCCGGCCCCGGCGGCGCGGCCCGGGTGCTGGAGGACCCGCGGGTGACGGTCGCGGTCACCGAGACCGCCCGCGGCGGCATCCTGCTCCGCGGGGTGGGCACCGCCGTCAACGACGTGTCGGTGGTGACGAACATCAGCGCCGACCACCTCGGGCTGCTCGGCGTGCACACGATCGAGCAGCTGGCCGAGGTGAAGTCGGTGGTTGCCCGGATCACCAAACCGACCGGGTGGACGGTGCTCAACGCCGACGACCCGCTGGTCCGGGCGATGCGCACGGTGTCCCGGGCGCGGCCCTGGTTCTACTCCCCCGACCCGGAGAATCCCTACCTGGCCGAGGCTCTCGACGCCGGCGGCCGGGCGATCACGGTACTGGACGGGGTCATCGCGGTCCTCGAGCGTGGACTGGAGCCGCGCCTGCTGCTGCCGGTGGCGGAGGTACCGCTGACCCTGGCCGGGACGTCCCGGGTGAACGTCGCCAACACACTGGCCGCCACCGCCGCGGCGCTGGCGATCGGCGCGAAGCCGGACGCCGTCCGCGAAGGACTGCGCACCTTCTCCTCCTCGGCCGCCGACAACGCTGGCCGGCTCAACGTCTACGGGGTCGGGACCTGCGCCGTGGTGCTGGATCTCGCCCACAACGAGGCATCGCTGGAGTCGCTGCTCGAGGTGGCCGGGCGCCTGCGCACCGGTAGCGGCGAGCTGGTCGCGATCCTGGGCACCGCCGGCGATCGCACCGACGAGGCGATCCACGCGATGGGATCGATCGCCGCCGCGGCCGCGGACCGGCTGATGATCGCCGGCAAGGACAAGTACCTGCGGGACCGGGCACCGGGCGAGATGGAGCAGCTCTGGCGGGCCGGCGCCGCCGAGGCGGGCACCCTCGACGTCCCCGAGGCGCCCGACGAGTTGACCGCCCTGGCAACGATTCTCGATTCCGACCTGCCCGAAGGGTCGGCGGTGGCGGTGTGCGCACTGGAGCAGCGGGCGGAGATGGCGGAGGAGATCCTGCGGCGCGGCGGCCGGGAGATGGACGCGGCGGAGATCGCCGCGCGGGTGCACGGCTGAGTCCGTGCGACAGCCGGGTTCTGTGACACCCGGCACCGAGGGTTCGTGGACGGCCGGGATCGGGAACCACCACCGACGGCCGGGCATCCGGCCGTGAGCACAGCGCAAGGAGCAACCGCATGACCGGCACCACCCACTTGGCCACCATCCCCCGCACCGACCTCGCCGTGTCGCCGATCTGCCTGGGCGGCAACGTGTTCGGCTGGACCGCCGACGAGACCGCCTCGGCCGGGATCCTCGACGCCTACCTGGCCGGCGGCGGCAACTTCATCGACACCGCCGACGTGTACTCGGCCTGGGTGTCCGGGCACGGCGGAGGCGAGTCGGAGACGGTGCTGGGCGGCTGGCTGGCCCGGTCCGGCCGGCGGGACGACATCGTGCTGGCCACCAAGGTCGGCCAGGCCGACGGGGTGAAGGGCCTGTCCCGGACGTCGATCCGGGCAGCCGCGGAGGCGTCCCTCCGCCGCCTCGGCACCGACCACATCGACCTGTACTACGCACATGTCGACGACCCGGACACCCCGCAGGAGGAGACAGTCGCCGCGTTCGGCGAGCTGGTGGCCGAGGGCAAGGTGCGCCAGGTGGCGGCCTCGAACTTCACCGCGGACCGGCTGGCGTCGTCCCTGCGGATCGCCGATGAACTGGGCGTGGCCCGCTACGTCGCCCTGCAGCCGGCGCTGAACCTGCTGAACCGGGACGCCTTCGGCGCCGACCTGCAGCAGCTGCTGGAGCGGGAGCAGATCGCCGCTGTGCCGTACGGCGCGCTGGCCGGCGGGTTCCTCACCGGCAAGTACCGGGACGGCGGCCCCGCGGTGGACAGCCCGCGCGCGGCCAACGCGGTCCGCCGCTTGGACGACCGTGGGCGTCGGGTGTTGGCCGCGCTCGACGAGGTCGCCGCACAGACCGGCGCGACCCAGGGCGCGGTGGCGATCGCCTGGGTGGCCGCCCAGCCCACCGTCGTCGCGCCGATCGCCAGCGCCAGCACCCCGGCGCAGGTCGCGGACCTGCTCGCGGCCACGTCGCTGTCGCTGGACGCGGCACAACTGCAGGCACTGGACACCGCCTCGCGCTGATCCGGGGCGGGTCGGCAGGATGGGCACATGCGCACCTGGCTCACCGACCACCTGCAGATCGAGATCCCCGTCGTGTCGGCGCCGATGGCCGGCGTCGCCGGCGGCCGGCTGGCCCGCGCGGTCAGTGCGGCCGGCGCCCTCGGCATGGTCGGCATCGGCACCTCGGCGGACCCGGCCTGGATCGAGCAGGAGCTGTCCGAGGCCGCCTCGGCCGGGAAGCCGTTCGGCGTCGGCCTGATCGGCTGGTCGGTCGGCGACCCGGCGGACATCCTGCCGCTGGTCGTCGCGGCCGGTCCGGCGCTGGTCAGCGTCAGCTACGGCGGCGAGCTCTCCGACTGGGTGGCCGGGCTGCACGACGCCGGGATCACCGTCGCCACCCAGGTCGGCACCCTGGACGACGCCCGGGACGCGGACGCCATCGGGGTGGACGTGCTGGTCGCCCGCGGTGCCGAGGCGGGGGGCCACGGCCGGAACCAGGTGGCCACCCTGCCGCTGCTGCAGGCCGTGCTGGAGGAGATCGACGCCCCGGTGATCGCGGCCGGCGGCATCGCCACGGCCCGCGGAGTGGCCGCGGTGCTGGCGGCCGGTGCCGTCGGCGCCTGGGTGGGATCCGCGTTCGCCACCGCCACCGAGGCCGACACCGGTCCGCACGCCCGGGAGGCGATGGTCGGCGCCGAGCTGACCGACACCGTCTACACCCGGGTGTTCGACCTGGCGCAGCGGCTGGCCTGGCCGCGGGAGTTCGGCGGCCGGGCTCTGGTCAACGGGGTCACCGACACCTGGGCCGGCCGTGAGGACGAGCTGGAACGGCAACCGGCCGCGCTGACCGCACTGTCCGACCAGGTGGTCTCCGCCCGCGCGGACGGCGACGTGTCCGTCGCGCCGGTCTACGCCGGCCAGGCCGTCGGTCTGGTCTCCTCGGTGCGCCCGGCGGCGCGGATCGTCGCGGAGCTGGCCACCGCGGAGGACCTGCTGCGCAAGGCCGCCGGCCTCTGATCCGTCCGCCCCCGACCACCCGGCGGCGGTCGGACGACGCGGGACCGGGCAGGATGGTCGCCATGCGCCCGGTCGAGGAACACGCCGCCGTCGTCACCGCCCTGCTGCCACCGGCACCGACGGTCGACGTCCCGCTGGCCGCCGCCCTCGGCCAGGTGCTGGCCCGCGACATCCCGGCCCCCATCAGCCTGCCGCCCTTCGCGAACTCCGCGATGGACGGATATGCCGTCCGGGCCGCGGATCTCACCTCGTTCCCGATCGAACTGCCGGTGTCCCAGGACATCCCGGCCGGCAGGCAGGACGTCGGGCCGCTCGCGCCGGGTACCGCCGCCCGCATCATGACCGGTGCCCCGATGCCGGCCGACGCGGACACGATCGTGCAGGTGGAACGGACCGACGGCGGCGTGGACCGGGTGCGGATCGACAGCGCACCGCCGGCCGGCGTGCACGTGCGGACGGTCGGCGAGGACGTCGTCGCCGGATCGCTGCTGCTGCCCGCGGGCAGCGTGGTGCACGGACCGCAGATCGGCGTCGCGGCCGCCGTGGGGCTGGCCACGCTGCCGGTCCGGCGAGCGGTGCGGATCCTGGTGCTGTCCACCGGGACGGAGCTGGTGGCGCCGGGTCAGCCGCTCGGCCCCGGGCAGATCTACGAGTCGAACTCGGCGATGCTGGCCGCGGCGATCCGCGAGGCCGGCGGCGAGCCGGTGCTCGCCCACTTCGTGTCCGACGACGTCGACGAGTTCTCCGACCGGCTGGCCTCGGCGGCCGCGGAGGTGGACCTGGTCCTCACCTCCGGCGGGGTGTCGGCCGGCGCGTACGAGGTAGTCAAGGACGCCCTCACCGGCCGCGGCGTGGAGTTCGCCAAGGTGGCGATGCAGCCCGGGATGCCCCAGGGCGCAGGACATGTCACCCTGCCCGACGGTCGCGCGGTCGCGATGGTCACGTTGCCCGGCAACCCGGTCAGTTCCTACGTGTCGTTCGAGGTCTTCGTCCGGCCGGCGATCCGGGCCGCCATCGGGCACCCGGACCCGCTGCGGCCGGCCGTCCGGGTGCCGCTGTCGGTCGGACTGGAGTCGCCGGACGGGAAGCGGCAGTTCCGCCGCGGGGTGCTGGACACGGTGGCCGGCACCGTCGCACCGTGGGGCGGGCCGGGCTCCCACCTGCTGGCCTGGTTGGCGGGCGCCGACGCGATGATCGTGGTCCCGGAGTCGGTGACCTCGCTGGCGGCCGGCGACGAGGTCGAGGTCTGGCTGCTCTCGTAGGGCATGGAGGTGGGCCGATGGACCGGTCGCGGGTGTTCGGCCACCGGATGCGCGAACACCGGCTGCTGGGCGGGACCGCCGCCGACGCGGTGGACGCCGTCCGGGCGATGGTCGGTGCGCACGCGCAGATCCCGTCGGCCGCCGACCTGGCGATCGGCTTGCGCTTGCGGGCCTTCGCCGGCGCCGGCGAGGGTCTGACCCGGACCTTCGGGCCGCGCGGCACGGTCCACCTGCTGCCCACTGCCGACCTGGGCCACTGGCTGCCGGCCCTCGCCGCGGTCCCCGGCCGGGGGGCAGCGGATCCCTACCTGGACGCGGACCGGATCGATCAGGTGTGCGCGGCGCTGGGCCCCATCCTGGCCGACGGTCCACGGACCCTGGTGGAGCTGGACGAGGCGGTGCCGGCGGCCCTCGGCAGCTGGGCCGCCGAGCAGGTGATCCCGGACTTCGGCGGCCTCGCCGCCCGCTGGCGGCGGGCGATCGCGGTCGCCGCACACCGCGGCGTGCTCTGCTTCGGCCCGAACCGCGGGCGCCGGACCACCTATGCCGCGTTGCCGGAACCGCCTGCGCCGCAACCGGAACGCGCCGCCGTGCAGTGGCTGGCCGGGGAGTACCTGCGCGCCTACGGTCCGGTCACGGCGAAGGATCTGGCCCGGTGGCTGGCCACGGATGCGGGGTGGGCGGCAGCGGCGCTCGGGTCCGTCGACGGGGTGGTCCGGGACGGCGACCGGTTCGACGTCCCACGGACGGACGAGCCGCCGGCGGTCGCCGGCACCGTCCGGCTGCTGCCCTACTTCGATCCCTACGTCGTCGGCGGGCAGCCCCGGGAGGTGCTGTTCCCGCCGCCGGTCCGGGCCCGGGCGATGACGAACTCGCAGCCCGGCACCCGCCCGGTGCTGCTCGTCGACGGAGTGGTGGCGGGGATCTGGCACCTGGCCCGCCGCGGCCGCCGGGCGACGCTCACCGTCGAGACGAATCTGCGGTGGAACCGAGCCCTGCGATCGGCCTTCGATGACGAGATCGCCCTGCTGGAGACACTTCTGGACACCACCGCGCAGGTCGTTCTGGGCGAGGTCGCGGTCGGCGGTCATGCCTGAGACCGGGCATCCGGCGCTCCCGAATCGGCATGGATAGGCTCGCGGGCATGAGCACACTGGACGACTGGCTGATGGAGGCCGGCAGGTCGCTGGCACTGCCGCCGGGGCCGATCCCGGCGGACCTGCGCAACGAACTGCTCGACCTGACCCGGGACGTGGCGCACGGTGTCGCCCGGGTCGCCGGTCCGCTGACCTGCTACCTGGTCGGCGTCGCCGTCGGCCGGGGTGCGGCGCCCGGCGCCGCGCTGGCCGCACTCACCGACCTGGTGAAGGCCCGCACCACCGATGCGGACACCGGACCTGCCGGTGCCGGGACCCACGAGAAGGAATCCTGATGAGCTGGATCGGCTGGATCGTCTTCGGTGCGCTGGCCGGATGGGTGGCCTCGCTGGTGGTGAAGGACCAGCGCCGCGGCTGCATCATGAACATCATCGTCGGCATCCTGGGCGCCGTGCTCGGCGGCTTCATCTACCGGGTCGCGACCGACACCCCGTGGGACTTCGGTTGGGACTGGAAGAGTTTCGGCGTCGCCGTGCTGGGAGCGCTGCTGCTGCTGGTGATCCTGTCGCTGGTCACCCGGTCGACCACCCGGCGCTGACCGCACGATCCGGCCGGTCCCCTGCGCCGCAAGGGGCCGGCCGGGCGCGGTTCACTCGTCGGCGGCGCCGGCCTGTGCCGTCTTGCCGATGGCCTGCAGTTCGTCCCACACCGCACGCGCCCGGTCGACGCAGATCACCACCAGGTCACCGGGATTCGCCCGTTCCACCGCGACCCGGGTGGACTCGATCTCGTCCAGCACGACGCCGATCTCCTTGACCCGCGCCCCCTCCGCCTGGGCCGCCTCGGCGCCCTGCACGATCAGCGCCGCGGTCTCCCCCGACTTCCGCCCGCGCAGTCGTTCGTCCTCGCGAACGACCATGATGTCGAAGTGCTTGGCGGCCTGGTAGCCCAGGTCGACCATGTCCTGGTCCCGCCGGTCGCCGGCGGTGGCGATCACACCGATCCGCTGGGGCCGCTCCATGGCCGGTGCGTCCTCGAAGAACCGGTCGACGAAGTCGCCGAGTGCGACCATGGCCGGCGCGTTGTGGCAGTAGTCCACGATCACCTTGACCCCGCGCACCTCGGTGAGGTTCATCCGGCCCGGCGCCGAGTAGTAGGACGGGGTGAAGGAGCGCAGCCCGGCCCGGATGTCGTGCAGGTGCGCGCCGGCGCAGTAGGCCGCGGCGGCCGCCGCCATCGCGTTCTGCACGTTGAACATCGCCTTGCCGCCGAAGGTCACCGGCAGCAGATGCGTGTAGGCCAGCGGCATCCGACGGCGGCCGTGCACCAGCACGATCAGGTCGCCCAGCTCGCCCGGCTCCAGCACGACGGCCTTGCCGCCGCGCCGGCAGTGGTCGGCGATCATCCGGTTGTTGGGCTTGACCGAGAACCAGACGATCTCGCCGGCGCAGGCGCGGCGCATGTTGGCGACCAGCTCGTCGTCGGCGTTCAGCACCGCCGACCCGAGCTTGGGCACCGCCTCGACGATGACCTGCTTGACCTTGGCCAGCTGCTCGACCGAGTCGATCCCGCGCAGCCCCAGGTGGTCCGGTGCCACGTTCAGCACCACGGCCACGTCGTTGCTGGTGTAGCCCAGGCCTTCCCGGAGGATGCCGCCGCGCGCCACCTCGAACACCGCGAAGTCGACCCGCGGGTTCTGCAGCACCATGCGCGCCGACTTCGGTCCGGAGGCATCCGCGCGGATCACCAGCCGGTCGTCGATGACCACACCGTCGGTCGAGGTCATGCCGACCTTCCGGCCGATGCCCTTGAAGATGGTGGCGATCATCCGGGAGGTGGTGGTCTTGCCGTTGGTGCCGGTGACCGCGACGATCGGGATCCGCGAGTCCGAGCCCGGCGGGAACATCAGGTCCACCACGGGTTTCGCCACGTACTGCGGGTCGCCGATGGTCGGGTGGGTGTGCATCCGGAATCCCGGCGCCGCGTTCACCTCGCAGATCGCGCCACCGGTCTCGCGGACCGGCTGGGTGATGTCCGGGCAGAGGAAGTCGATGCCGGCGATGTCCAGACCCACGACGCGGGCCGCCTCCTCGGCGATGTCGACGTTGTCCGGGTGTGCCTCGAAGGTCCGGTCGATGGAGATGCCGCCGGTCGACATGTTGCCGGTGAGAGCGAGTTTCACCATCTCACCGCGCGGCGGGACGTCGGTCATCTCGTAGCCCTGGGCCCGCACCAGCTCCACCGCGGCGTCGTTGACCAGGATCCGGGTGAGCACCTTCTCGTGGCCCACGCCGCGTCGGGGGTCGGCGTTCGTCTCGTCGACCAGCTCGGTGACCGACTTGATGCCGTCACCGATGACGTGTGCCGGTACCCGCTCGGCGATCGCGACCATGTTGCCGCCGATCACCAGCACCCGGTAGTCCTTGCCGGTGATGAACGACTCGACCAGCACGTAGCCGCGCCGGGACTCGTCGGCCGCCAGCTCGAAGGCCGCGCGCACCTCGTCGTCGGTGGTCAGGTTGATCGCCACGCCGCGACCGTGGTTGCCGTCCAACGGTTTCACCACCACCGGGAACCCGATCCGGTGCGCCTGCCGGACCGCCTCGTCGGCACTCGTGACCACCTCGGACGCCGGGACCGGCAGTCCTGCCGCGGCCAGCAGCCGGTTGGTCAGCTCCTTGTCGGAGGCGATGTCGACGGCCAGCGAACCGGTGATCGAGGTCATCGTGGCCCGGATGCGGCGCTGGTGCACGCCGTGGCCGAGCTGGACGAGCGACCCGGAATTCAGCCGCTGCCAAGGGATGTCGCGGGTGATGGCCTCTTCCAGGATGGCCTGGGTGGACGGCCCGAAGGCCACCCGCTGGCTGGTCCGCAGGAAACTCTCGTGCTCGGCCTCGAAGTCGAAGTCCGGATCCGGCGGCGGGGTGCCGTCGGACCGGCTGACCAGGTCGTTGACCAGCCGCACCGCCAACCGCCCGGCGAGCATGGCCACCGTCTCGTCGAGGTAGCCGTAGATGACGTTGTAGACGCCGCGGGCACCGGTGGAACGTGTTTTGCCACGGGTGATCTCGTGCCCGGCGGTGCGCTGCAGCTCCAGCGCGACGTGCTCGGCGACGTGGCCGGCCCAGGTGCCCTCCAGCAGCCTTTCGACGAAACCCCCGTCGTGGCCGCGGGAGCACTGGTGGTCGTGCAGGCCGGGCAGGATCGCCAGCAGCGCCTCGGTGAAACCGGGCAGCAGGTCGGTGGGTGACTCCTCGAGTCCCTGGATGTCGACCACCAGGTGCACGGCGGGTTCGTAGGAGTAGTAGTTCGGGCCGCGGTAGACCCGGCTCTCCTTGATCACCACCACCCTGGGCGCCCCGGCCGCACCCGCGGCCCCGCTCTCCGACCCTCCGGCGGTTTCCGCCATCGCCACCCACACCTCTCGAGTTCTCTCGACCGGTTCGCCTCCGGCCCGATCCGGAGTGAGGTGATTGTGCCCCCCGGTGATCACCGGCGCGTGACGAGCCCGTGATCACCGGGGCCGGGCTCAGCTCCCGGCGGGCCTGCGCCGGAGCTCGGCCGTGGTCTCGTGCGCGCCCTCAGCAGCGATCCGCCGGGTTCGCGGGCGGGTCTGTTCCGGCAGGTCGGCGAGGGTGGCGACGCCGGCCGGTTCGGAGGTGTCCAGTCCCGGTGCGCTGATCAGCCGACGCGCGGTCAGGTCGAACACCGCACCGCGGGGCAGGGTGTGCAGCTTCAGGTCCGACATCATCAGCGGTTGGGTGCCGGTGGCGGTGTAGGCGGTGGTGATCACCTCGGCGCCGTCGACGATCGTCACCACACCCTTGCCGCGCACCTCGAGCAGGCCGTTGGCGGTGATCTGGGCGGCGGTGTCCTCGTCGATGCCGATGCCGAGCTGGGCCGGGTTCGCCGCCACCAGCGCCAGCAGCCGGCCGAACCGGTTCCGCTGGGTGAAGTGCTGATCGACGATCACCCCGGTCAGCAGGCCGAGGCCCTGGGACACCTGGCCGACGCGGAACTTCGGCGTCGAACCGCCGGTACCGAAGGACACCATGTGCTCCGAGCAGATGGAGGCGCCGGCCGACGTGCCGGCCACCAGTGCGCCGCGGGCGTGCGCGGCCCGGATCGCGTCGCCGAGCGGGGTGCCGACCACGACGGTGGCCAGCTTCGTCTGGTTGCCGCCGGTCATGAAGACGACGGTCGCCCGGTCGACGGCGGCCACCAGCGCAGGATCACCGGCCTGCTCGCGGCTCTCCGGACGGATCCCGACGACGTCGGTGACCCCGAGGGAGGAGAACAGCTGCAGGTAGGCGTGGGTGATCTCGTCGCCGAGCGAGGACGCGGTGGACAGCACCACGATCCGGGCGGAGCTGCCACCGCCGATGCGGACCACGTCCCGCAGGATCGTCATCCGGCCCAGCTTGTCCTCGGCACCACCGATCGGCATCACCACGCCGGGGGTGCCGGGCGTCGCGGCGGGTTCGACCATGCGTGTCACCGTATCGGCCCAGCGGGGCCGGATTCACCACCTGTGCCCGGCCCGGGCCGTCGCACCGCCACCGGCCGGACGGGGCCGAACGGGCGGATCGGCCGGAAACCGCGCCGGGCGCGGCGGGCTGGGCCATGCTGGATCGCGCAGCGGCGATGCCGCGACAGCGCCGTCCGTCGTGGGCGGTGCCACCGACGATGCAGGGAGAGTGCGAGAACCATGGGCGTGAGCTTGACCAAGGGCGGCAACGTGTCGTTGACCAAGGCGGCCCCGGGTCTGACGGCGGTGTCCCTCGGACTGGGCTGGGACGCGCGGACCACCGACGGCGGCTCCTTCGACCTGGACGCCAGCGCGCTCGGCCTGGCCGCGGACGGGCGGGTGCCGGGCAACGAGTACTTCGTCTTCTACAACAACAAGCGCTCGGTCGACGGGTCCATCGAGCACGGCGGCGACAACCTGACCGGTGAGGGCGCCGGCGACGACGAGGTGATCAAGGTCAACCTGGCCGCGGTCCCGCCGCAGATCGAGAAGGTCGCCGTCGCGGTGTCCATCTACGAGGCGGACGCCAAGGGCCTGTCCTTCGGCCAGGTGCGGAACGCCTACATCCGCGTCGTCAACGACGCGGACGGCTCCGAGCTCGCCCGCTACGACCTCTCCGAGGACGCCTCCACCGAGACCGCGATGGTCTTCGGCGAGCTCTACCGCAACAACGACGAGTGGAAGTTCCGGGCGATCGGCCAGGGCTACGCCTCCGGTCTGTCCGGCATCGCGCAGGACTTCGGCGTCGTCGTCTGACCCTCTCCCTCCCCGCCGGGCGTCCTGCAACCAGGGACCTATAGCTCACTGTCATGTGTCAGTACTTCGCTGACAGGTATGTGTCAATACATCGCTGACACTCTCGTGT